>DAOMGA010000216.1:1669-3644 GCA_035430085.1 Pseudomonadales bacterium | reverse complement strand
CGGCATTCCTGTAGTAAAAGATATTCCGTCGATAGGTGAAAACCTGCACGACCACCCGAACGTGGCGATGTTTTATCAAGGTCGTAAACCGGTAGATTTTGGTTATCCGCAGATCTATGGTTTCCAGCGTTTTAATCCGAAACTGCCGTTACCGGAAGGGCAGGCGGATACTTGCATGGCGTGGATGTCTGCGCCGGTGACCATGCAACAATCCATGCGTCGCATGGGGCCAGCGACAATGTTGAAAGGTAAAAAATTCTTTAACCCGGTGCTGCGTTTTCTGGTACGCACGGCGGTAATTATTGCCACATCGTTGCCGCCAGTGAACAAGATGATCAACAATCTGTACGGCATTGTCGTGATTCTGGGTAAGCCGTTGTCGCGCGGCACGCTACGTCTTGCTTCGAAGAATGTGAAAGAACCGGCGTTGATTGATCTCGCGTTCTTTCGTGATCCGGCTGATATGGAGACCATGCTGAATGCGATTGCCTGCGCCCGTGATATTGCTGCACACGAAGGATTAAAAGCGTGGGGCAACAAGCCGCTTGCCGGTCAACTCAATTCCAGCAAACCAGAAGTCTGGAAGAAATGGGTGCTGAACAATGTGATGACCACTTTTCATTTCTGTGGCACTTGCTCGATGGGCGAAGAAGCCGACAAACCCGTGGATACATCTCTGCGTTTGAAAGGCATGCAAGGTTTGCGTATTGCCGATGCTTCGGTGATTCCAGTGATTCCTGTTTCTGCACTGAATGCGCCATCGATGATGATCGGTTACCGCGCAGTGGATTTTATTCTTGCGAGCAATGGCTGAATTGGCGTCGGTAAAACTCAGGATTTTTCAAAATGCGCGCGGATATCATCCCTGCAAATCAATGTATTAATTACCATGAAGAAAAACGCCAGTACGGATAACAACATCAACCAGATAGCGAGCCCAACGATTTCAGTGTTTTCAACCGGGGTAATGACGCTGATAATATTTTTATTAAAGCGTTCATTAAAAAACAGGCAGACCGAAACGAACACAGCCAATGTCGCAGTAACACCTGCGCGATAACCACTCGTCATAAAGGCAATCAATGGCGAGCAAATTAGTAATGGCATCACAGGCGAATGCCAGCCGCCGGTGTAATACACCGCTGCACAGTAAGAAGCAAAGGCCTGTAAGCAGTAGGCGTTGGCGGTGATTTCCAGTTTTCCGTACGACTGGAAATACAGGTGCTGTACAAAAATCAGGAAAACAATGAACAAAATAACAATGCATGCCTGACTGAAATCCAGTTCAGTGAATAAATGCAGGCCGGCAAAAACAAGCAGGGCACCGAAGGGAATCAGCAAGGAGAGACCAAGCACCATTACCATACTCCATGCCTTGACGCGGTAGTCCCATGTCAGGGCAGGCGTATCTCTCATGGCAGGTGGCAGGAAGTTATCGATTTGGGTCAATAGCTTGAATCCGACATCCATGGTGAGCACCTCGAAGGGATAACGCTGATCCACTATATAACAAGTATCCTGAAGAACGCCATGGCACTGCCGGTTTGCAAGTTTCTAGGTCAGTGCACTTCTTTCAAAAGCCCTGATCAGGCGCTTCCAGGTTTCCGGATCACCTTTCTCCGGTTCGCCAAAATAGATCAACACTTCATCCAGCATGTCGCCGTATTTTTTCTGCAATAGATCGGGGATGTCTTCGTAGAGTCCTTCAACCGCAAATTCAGCCATCATCTCGTCGGTGATTTCAGCAGCCATTTTGTCCCACTGGCCTGTGCGAGATTTTTCCAGCAGGCGCTCAAAGGTGTCATCCCAGTTGTGTGCGCCAAACATATCCTTGTAGTAGCTGGTGGCGCCGTAGAAACCGATCATCTCACGCACTCGCTCGCGCATTACGTCGATTTCTTTTGCATTGCTGCCCATTACCGCCATCACTGGCGCTGTGATTTTGAAATCACTTCTTTGACGGCCTACGTTATCC
>DAOMGA010000216.1:1281-1659 GCA_035430085.1 Pseudomonadales bacterium | reverse complement strand
GCTGGATATTATCAATCACGTTGGCTTTCAAGGTTTTGGCTGTATGAAAACCGTGGCAGTGAAAGCCATCTGCGACTTCGCCAGCCATCCTGCAATTCCATGGATTCACGGCGCCAACATAAATGGGCGGTGGTGCAAAAGGGATAGGACCCGGATTGAACATCGGCGTCATTAAATTGAATTTGAAAAATTCGCCTTCAAAATCCAGTTTCGTTCCATTCTGGAAACAATCCCAGATGGCGCGAATCGCCACAATATATTCGCGTAACTTTGGGCCGGGGCGATCCCACGTCAGGCCAAAGCGGCGCTCATTGTGCGCTTTTACCTGTGTGCCGAGCCCAAGGATAAAGCGACCTTGACTGGCGTTCTGCAAATCCC
>DAOMGA010000216.1:0-1260 GCA_035430085.1 Pseudomonadales bacterium | reverse complement strand
AGGCCAGTACCATCGGGTTGCGGGGGAAAGCGAGTGCAATTTCTGTGGTGAGTTTGATGCGGTCGGTATTGACGGCAGCAACAGCCAGTTGCATGAAAGGATCGTGCTTTCTCTCGGAAATACACAGCGTAGAAAATCCCATGTCCTCTATGCGTTTGGCAGGATCGGCAACATCACGCAAATTATCTACGACCAGATTGGTACTGAGTTTCATAGTCATTCCTGATACAACACTTTCGACAGTTGCTTGATCTCGTCAAGATTTGTGTTTGTTGGTGCCAGAATTACATCGTCAGCGCCGAGCTTTTTAATTTCCGCAATAAAGTCTTTCAAGTCAGCCATACTGCCGCGAAATCCGGAAATCGGAATCAACTGGCTGGATAAATCTTTTGGCATGAAATTCATGTAGCGTGTCAAATGCTGTTCCAGTGATTCTTTTCCCTTGCTGTCGAGTCCGTACCAGAAGCTGGTGATCAGCCGTGGCTTTCCATTCCGGCCAGCTGCCTGCCATGCGGCAGTGAATTGTTCAAATGATTGCCTGATGTCATCCAGTGATGCGAGCATGGAGAAACCCGTCAAGCCATCGGCATAGCGCGCTGCGGATGCAATGGATTTAGGCCCGATAGCGCCGACCAGTATTTGCGGGCCGCCTTGTTGCACAGGCAATGGCTCGACAATGCGTAACGCATCGGGAAGCACAGTCTTATCACCTTGCCATACGCGCTGCATGATTATCGCGTTTTCTTCCAGCTTGGCCATGCGGTGATTTTTCCAGTCGGCACCGATGGATTGGTAGTCTTCAATGCGACCTCCGGTTCCGATACCCACCGTCAAGCGACCATTGGAAATCACATCAAGAGTGGCGAATTGTTTGGCCATCAATACCGGGTTATGCATGGTCAGCACACTGACGGTCGAGATCAGTTCTACGCGTTCTGTCCATGCCGCTGTTGCAGCGAGTGAAGTCATAAACTCCGGGTTGACGAAGGTAATGCGTTCACCCATCGCGACGCTCGCCCACGGTCCGCGATCAATTTCCAGTGCCCAGTTTTTCATCGCATCGCGATTCCAGCCTGGTTCCATGAAGGGAATGGTCATGCCGATACGCATCAGATTGTCTCCGGTTGTCTCATCATCAGGGTGGAAATCTTGTATTCCGTCACCACTTGATCATGTTGGTTAATGAGTTGGTTGAGCGAGATAATAATGCCGCGATCCGGTTTTGATTTTGATTCGCGTTTTTCGATAATTTCTGATTTC
>DAOMGA010000215.1:0-3645 GCA_035430085.1 Pseudomonadales bacterium | reverse complement strand
ACAGCCAGTAACAGATACTTTTTCTGCGGCAACCAATTCGGAACGATGTCGCTGACCGTAATCGAATGCCAGCGTAAAACATTCGTAACCTTGCGCTTGCGCCATAGCCAGCACGGTAGCGGAATCCAGACCACCTGATACCAGCACAACAGCGCGTTCTATTTTTGAAGCGCCATTTTGTAAATTTTCAACGACCACGCTCTTCTCCCCAGATAATTTTGTGCAATTGCAACTGCATACGCACAGGAAGATTGTCGGCGATGATCCAGTCCGCCAGATCGCGGGATGACAACTGAGTAAATGCTGGAGAAAATAATATTTCATCCACTTTATCTGTCAGCTGGTATTGGTCGATTTGCATACGCGCCCATTCATAGTCATCACGACCGCACAGCACAAACTTGATCTGATCCTTGCGATTGAGGCAGGCAATATTTTCATAACGGTTGCGCGATAGCTCGCCTGATGCTGGCGTTTTCAGATCCACCACTTTCACCACACGGGCATCCACCGTTTCAACAGGCATAGCGCCACCCGTTTCCAGCGACACCTCGTATCCTGCATCGCAGAGCGCTGTCATCAACGGCAAGACATTAGGCTGGGCAAGCGGCTCACCGCCAGTCACCGTGACATAAGCCGGCTTATAAGCTGCTACTGCATCAACAATAGACTGCAGCGTCATCAACTGGCCACCTTCAAACGCATACTCAGTATCACAGTAAGTACAGCGCAAAGGACAACCAGTGAGTCGTACGAAAACTGTAGGCAAGCCCACTGTGCGTGTCTCACCCTGTAGCGAGAAAAATATCTCGCTAATACGTAACTTATCCGATGTCATCAGCAATTTTTACATGGACTCGAGGTAACTTTTTGCCAGCGGCGCAGACTTGGAATCACCAGCAGCTACTTCCTTCAACAAGGTGCGAGCCTGTTCAGTTTTCCCTTGCTGATTATAAATTTTCCCGAGATTGTACTTGGCATCGTCCACTTTACTATGACTCGGAAAACGCTCTATCAAAGAGGCGAATGATCTTGCTGCCGATTCTGCATCGCCCTGGGTCTGATAAACAAATCCAAGCCAGAACCATGAATTGCCTGCATAATCGCTATTAGGATATTTTTCAACAAACGCCTTGAATGCACTGGTAGCACCTGAATAATCCTTAGCCTTTAGTTTTGCATACGCAGCTTCATATTCTTCTTTGCCATCGCTGTTAGACGCTGTGGTATTCGCGATGTTCGTATTGGATTGACTTACCGTACCTTGAGCAGAGGAATCCGTCACTGTGGAGCTGGTTGACACACTACCGCCCGCTAGACGGCGATCAAGATTGGCAAAATCATCCTGATGCTGTTGTTTCAACTTTTGCAGCTCATATGATTGCTCTTCCAGCTGGCCTCGCAATGTCGATACTTCTTGCTGAAGCTGCTGGAATTGTTGAAACATGCTTCCACCTTCAGTCACGCCGGTATCGACACTGCGAGCGGCTGTACCAGCGCTATACCCTTCCGCCACCGCTGCGCGGCGTGAGGATGTGCTGATGTCACTGACAGGCGCCTGTGCGATTGCAGACACCACAAAGCAGCTGAAACCAATCGCCGGCAGTATTGCCCGGATAATATTAGCTATTTTCATACGCTGAATTCCTCTGTTAAAAACCAATTCGTTAATGCAAAAAGGGCCAGCATAACGCTGACCCTCCCTGTTGAACTTGCTAGTTATAAACACTAGCCATCAAATATCACTTCTTGAGAATTTCTACGCGACGGTTTTTGCTATAAGCCGCTTCGCCATCACCTTCAACAGCTGGACGCTCTTCACCAAAACTGACCACTTCCAGCTGACTAGCACTCACGCCTTGCATAGTCAGGTAATCAGCCACCGCCTTACCGCGGCGCTCACCCAAAGCCATGTTGTACTCGCGAGTACCGCGCTCATCGGTGTTGCCTTCAAGCGTGGCATGCGCCCCGCTGGTTTTCAGCACTTCACTGTATGCGTTCAGCATCGCTTCAGATGAAGCTTCAATGTTCGAGCTATCAAATTCGAAATACACAACGTTACCGTACTGATCAGAAACAGAACCCCAGTTACCGTCTCTATCACCAGCACCATGAGTGCCATCGTTCAAGCTACTCTCGTCAGTTAAAGAATCCTTGTCCTTGTCGCTCTGCTGGCTTGAGCAACCTGCGACCAAAACCAGAGCAAACATAAGACCGAGCATTTTTTGCATGATAGACATAGTATTTCCTTCAATTGAATAAAAATGATGATTACTTTTGCAACAATAACTTCTCGATTGTAGCACCCCGAATTAGTAAGACGACTCTAATCCTGCCTATCGGGAAAACCCCAACTTTCATAAAGCTATAGCTGCGGTAACGGACGACCATGTTATTACGTAAACCATGGTCGCGCCATACAAGCAGCAGGCTTTTTAACGGGTTTTAAACGGTCCCCACGCCGGCTCACGAACATCGCCATTCTTTGGCGGCAATGGCACCTGCACACCACCATCTACTGACACCGTTGCCAACAGCCCTTGTCTGCCTCTTTTAGTGGCATACATAATCATTCGGCCATTTGGCGCCAAAGTCGGGGACTCATCAAGATTCGTCTGAGTCAGAACGGTGACACGCCCAGTTTTGACATCCTGTACAGCCGTGTGAAAAACGCCATCGCGCCGATGAATAAAAGAAATCAGTTTTCCATCCTCGCTCATATGCCCATGAGCGTTGTAATCCCCTTCAAATGTCATGCGCTCTGTTTGACCGCTAGATAACGAGACTTTATACAGTTGAGGCTTACCGCCACGATTAGAGGTGAAAATGATGCCACTGCCGTCTGCCGTCCAGCTAGGTTCAGTATCAATTCCGAAATGATTGGTGATACGCCGCAACTGCCGGCTGGCAATATCCATCACATAAATTTCCGGATTACCGTCCTTGGAGAGGCACATCGCCAAACTGCGTCCATCCGGTGAAAATTGTGGCGCTCCATTTAATCCCGAAAAATTAGTCAGGCGTTCACGCTGCCCGGTAGCAATCGTCTGGATATAAATGCCCGGCTTGCGACCTTCAAACGATACATAACTGACTTTGGTGCCATCCGGCGACCAATCCGGCGACAACACCGGCTCTTTACTACTCAACAACACCTGTTCACGCGCACCATCCTGATCCGACATATACAGTTTGACGTTGTTTACCTCACCACCGACATAAATAATCCGGGTCTGGAATACACCGCGAAATCCTGTCAACGCTTCATACACTTCATCACTAATATAGTGAGCAATATCTCGCACATTATTGGGTCCACCCTGAATAGTCTTGCTAAACATGGTTTTCTGACCATTGATGTTGCACAGCAAAAAAGTCGCCGTAAAACCACCATCACCGCGCGGTGCCAACTGACCTGTGACAAGATATTCTGCGCCAGACATGCGCCAGTCGCGATACACTACTTCAGCTTCTGTATGCGGAAACGACAACATATTTTTCTTGTCGATAGGCGCAAATTGCCCACTGCGGTATAAATCATCCGACACGATTTCAGCAATCAGATCGCCATTGAAACCCGCTCCACTCCAGGCAAAAGGTATCACGGCAATCGGAGTTGGATTGCGCACGCCTTTCTTGACTTCT
>DAOMGA010000214.1:0-3650 GCA_035430085.1 Pseudomonadales bacterium | reverse complement strand
TTGTGGGCGGTCATGTTTGCTCTCGGTTTTCTGGTGGTTTTTAATTTTATCAAAGAGCGTTGGTATTTCTGGTTAGTAGCGGCGCTGTTTTTTATGTGGCCTGTCTATCTGTCTGCGCAGATCAACCTGTATTTCTTTCGGGATATTGATCGCATCAAGCAGGATATTGCTCGTTATGAAGAAAGTGTTTTAGCGCGCTATTCTTCGGGTAAAGTCATCCCTTTCAAAATAACGGGAGACAATCAGCTGGAACGTATAGACGCCAAAAATATTTTGCGCGTGCCACAACATAAGTTGCCAGGAATGACGCAAGTGAATGAGGCAATTAACGTTGCACGTTTTGAACGTGTGGGATATATAGAACTTCCGCTGTCTTTTCTGCCTTATAACCAATTGCAGATAAACCAGTTCCCACCGGCGTATGCCTATTATGTGCGTGACGTTGTGGCAAACAAGGAGGTTTTGCCATGACATCCAAACCTGGTCGATGCAAAACGGCATTGTTTTCCCTGTTGTTCTTTTTCCTGATCCTGTTATTTCTGGTCGTGGTTATTGAATTGGCGGTGCCAAAAGTTTTCGGCAAGTGGTGGTCTTCTATCGATATTGTTGGCAACCCGGATCATCGCATGACGCAAGAACAGTATGACGACGTCAATAAAGACGGCATCCGTTCAGCGTTATCGCCTGAAGAATTTCGTGAAGAAGATTTCAATATCATCGTGCTGGGCGATTCGTTCGTGTACGGCATGTTGTTGGGCAGGCAAGATACCATCCCCTATCGCCTGGAAGAATTGGCGCGCGCGGCAGGGCATAAGAATGTGCGTGTGATTAATTTCGGCTGGATTTCATCCTCGCCGTATTTGTCATTGCGTCTGTTGCGCGACATCGGCAAGCAATACAAGCCCGATATGGTGATTGAAGTGGTCGATATGACGGATGTCTGGGACGACACGTTTTATCGTCGCGCTGTTGAGCGCAGTGGATTTTTTACGGTGGCGCATTGGATGCCGGCGACATCCTTGCTGCTGGGTAAGTTAGGCAGGGAAATCATCCGGCAGGATGGGTACTCGCAGACTTTGTGGGGGGTGCCATGGCAACGTTACTTTGCTATGGAGAGGCCGCTGGAACAGACGCGCCCTTATCTGGATACCTTGATAACGAGTCTCGATGAAACGGATGCCTACGTAAAAAATACATTGCATGCAACGTTTTCGGTGTTTGTGATGCCGCGCTCGGTACAGTACAGCGCGCGCGAAACGCTTGACGATCACAGTGATGAATACACCCGTCTGGGACCTTATTCCCAGGAGCCTTTCCGCTATTTTGCCGAGATTGCTCCGCATAAACCCTATCCGGTGATTTCCCTGCTGGATGACTTTCGCACCACCACGGTATTCCCGCTCACCTTCGAGCATGACCCGCACCATACGTCTGCCGGTAACAGGGAATCGGCGCGCTTTATCTGGCAGCATCTGCAACAGCTAGACCAACTGCCAGCCGCTGATACGATGTCCCGCTAATTGGTCTTGGGCGGGTTAGCGGGTAACATCTGCGCCTCTGTGATTCCAAGCCTTCCAATACACTCAGGAGCTTTCCATGGCCATTTTTGAACGCATTGCTGAAACCGCTGACGGCCACCGTCGTCTGGCGCTGACAAGCCCGGTTACGCTAGAGCCCATCGGTGAGTTGCTATGTGCTTCTGAAGCGGATGTACAGGCGGCTGTTGCCAAGGCGCGTAAAGCGCAGCCAGCTTGGGCTGCCAAGTCGATTGAAGAGCGTGTGCAACATCTGTTGAAACTGCGTGAAGTCATTCTGGCGCATCAGGAACTGGTGGTGGAAACGGTCATCAAGGAAACCGGCAAACCGATGCAGGACGCGCTGACTTTCGAGGTGTACGCCGTTTGTGATTTTATTTCCTACTGGTGTAAACAAGCGCGCAAGACACTGAAAGACGAAGTGGTGCGTGCGCCTGGCTTGTTGGGTTTGATGAAAAAAATCCACATGATTTACAAGCCGCTGGGCGTTATTGGCGTCATCACGCCATGGAACGGGCCATTTGTTCTCACCGCGAATCCGGGTGTGCAAGCGATTCTGGCGGGCAATACTGTGGTGATCAAAGGGTCGGAAGTCACGCCGTATTCTGCCAAGTTGTTTGAAGAACTGAGCTTGAAAGCTGGCATTCCTGACGGCGTAGTGCAAGTGTTGATGGGTGATGGTCAGACGGGTGCTGATCTGACACGCGCCGATATCAACAAAATTTCTTTTACTGGTTCAGTCGCGACAGGCAAGAAAATTGCCATGGTTTGTGCAGAGCGTTTGATTCCTGTCACGCTGGAACTTGGTGGTAAAGATGCGATGATCGTCTGTGCCGATGCAGATCTTGATAAAGCCGTACACGGCGCAGTGTGGGGCGGTTGTGTTAACACTGGCCATTTCTGTTGCGGTATCGAACGTATTTATGTTGAGGCGCCGATTTATGATGAATTTGTGCGTCGTGCCACTGAAATGGCAAAAGCCATTCGTCAGGGTCAGAAACACGGTGTGAACGAAGATCTGGGCGCGGTGTTCTGGGATCGCCAGCTCACGATTATGGAAGCGCATGTCGAAGATGCCAGAAAGCGTGGCGCAAAAATTCTTGCCGGTGGTCGCCGCAATCCGGAACTGAAAGGCTTGTACTACGAAGCGACGGTTATGGTAGACGTGCAGGAAGATTTCGATGTCATGACACAGGAAACCTTTGGTCCGATTCTGCCTATCGTCAAATTCAATACCATTGATGAAGCCGTTGCAAAAGCCAATAACTCGGTTTACGGCTTGCATGGTAGCGTGTGGACGAAAGACGAGAAAAAAGGTCTCGAGATTGCCAAGCGTATTGATACAGGCTCCATGGCTGTCAATGACATCGGCATGATGTACGGCGTGGCGAATGCGCCGTTTGGCGGCGTGAAAGAAAGTGGTGTGGGTTCAGTGAATGGCGCGTACGGTCTGCGTGGTTATTCACACGTGATGCCGATTGTGATTGGTCGTTACGGCGGTGCTGACACTGGTTATCCGCATGACCAGAAGAAATTTGATCAGATGAAAACCATCATGAATTTCATGTGGAAAAATCCGATTGGCCGTTTCCTTTTCGGCGGTAGATTTTTTGATACGTCATGTTTTTCTCAGCCTGGTATTGTTTCTTGCTTACAGCGGTAATTTATACGCTGCAATCGAGAGTTATGATTTCCAGAATGATGAGCAGCGTGAACGCTATCTACAGCTGAGTGAGGAATTGCGCTGTCCGAAGTGCCAGAACCAGAATCTGGCAGATTCGGATTCGCAGATTGCAGCAGATTTACGCCGGGAATTGCACCAGCAGTTACTGGATGGGAAATCTGACGAAGCGATTGTGGATTTTATGCGTGATCGCTATGGCGACTTCGTGTTGTACAAGCCGCGTGTACAGCGCAATACCTTGTTGCTGTGGTGGGGGCCAATCGGTCTCGTATTCATCGTTGCAGTATTGCTGTGGCGTTCAAGACGTTCTGCAGCAGTGGCAGAAAAACTTGTTAATGAATCAGTAGTTACGCATCACGCATCGTCTCTGCAGGATAAAAAACCGGTAGCGGCGCGATGGGTCAATCTGTTGTCACTGCTGGTATTGTTAG
>DAOMGA010000213.1:0-3652 GCA_035430085.1 Pseudomonadales bacterium | reverse complement strand
CTGATCAATATCTGTTAAAAACAGTATTGCCTCTTTGTAATAGCAATATCAGTTTCGATTTGTTTTTCCCGCCAGTCTCCATGTTTTGGTTTTCCAAACAAGACGCTAACACATTTAACTATCAACTATATATGCCGCGTTATGTCGTAGAGAAAACCCGGCATTGCAGCAATATCCGTGTATTCGCCTTTAATAATGAATTATGGATCACCGGCGACCTTGCGCATTATCACGACCCTCGTCATTTCTATGGCGGCGTACATGACTACATCATTGATTCAATGGCGACAGGCAAACACATTATCACCATGGACAATGTCGAAGCATTCGAACGTAATTTTATCGAGAATGTAAATAATTATGTGCCGTGGGCCAGCACAGAAGAACAACTACGCAACAGCATTCATTAGTGCTATCAACACCAGCGCTGCACAATATCCAACATACGGTTGGCATAAGCCCACTCGTTATCAAACCACACCAGCACCTTGACCAGCTGACCACTGACACGCGTCTGGCTGGCATCCACAATACCGGAATGCGCATCATGGTTAAAATCACAAGAGGCGAGCGGCTCTTCCGTGTAGGCCAGAATATTTTTTAATTCACCGTGGGTTGCATTGCACAACGCACGATTCACACTGGCAACATCAACCGGCTTTTTTAACAGCACGGACAAGTCCATCGCCGAAACATTTTGCGTGGGCACGCGCATTGCCTGCGCTTCAAAACGTCCATGCAAATGCGGCAGTATGCGTTCGATACCACGCGCCAGTTGCGTGTTGATCGGGATCAAGGAATGCAAAGCAGCGCGCGTCTTGCGCAAATCGGTGTGGTGGTACGCGTCCAGCACCGGCTGGTCATTCATCGCTGAATGGATTGTAGTGATAACACCATTTTCAACGCCAAACAGATCATCCAGCACTTTAATTACCGGCACAATGGCATTGGTAGTACAGGACGCAGCAGATACAATTTTGTGCTGCGGAGACAGAGTTACCTCATTCACACCGCAAACAATTGTGGCATCGATATCATTATCCGCCGGCTGTGAAAACAGTACTCGCTTCGCGCCGGCAGCCAGATGTTGCTCTGCTTTTTTACGGCAAGTGAACGAGCCAGAACATTCCAGCACAATATCAACGTTGTGTTTTTCCCAGTTCAACTCACTGAGCGATGCGCAAGCCGACAACGCAATGCTGTCACCATTAACGATTAAGGTATTATTTTGCAGCTCAACCGCTCCAGGGAACCGCCCGTGCGTGGAATCATAGCGTGTTAAATAAGCAATCGCTTCTGCATCTACCGGCTCATTGATCGCAACAAGCTGACAAAAATTACGCGCGTTGCTTTCATATAACGCACGCAGTACACAGCGCCCGATACGGCCATAACCATTGATGGCAAGACGTATCGTCATGCTATTTTACCAGACCAGACTTTTGGCAGCAGCAACTACATGCTCCACTGTAAATCCGTATTCCTTGAACAACTGACCGGCAGGTGCAGATTCACCAAAACGATCCACGCCAATCACGCAACCATCAAGTCCAACAAACTTGTACCAGTAATCCGGATGCGCCGCTTCAATGGCGATACGAGCACGCGTATCGGATGGCAAGACGGTTTCCCGATAATGTTGATCCTGTGCACTGAATAATTCTGCGCAAGGCATAGACACCACGCGCACACCGTCACCCAACTCGATGGCTGCATCCATCGCCAACCCTACTTCAGAACCGGTGGCAATCAGGATCAGATCCGGCACACCGACAGAATCTTTCAGGATGTACCCGCCTTTGGCGATATCGGCCACTTGCTGCGCGTTACGTTGTTGATGCGGCAGGTTCTGGCGCGAAAAAATCAATGCACTCGGGCCCTGTTTATATTCAATCGCCGATTTCCAGCTGACCGCTGATTCCACCGTGTCGCAAGGACGCCATGTGTGTAGATTCGGTGTAGCGCGCAATGCCGATAATTGTTCCACTGGCTGATGCGTCGGGCCGTCTTCACCGAGACCGATAGAATCGTGCGTGTACACAAACAGCACACGCTGCTTCATCAACGCCGCCATACGCACTGCGTTGCGCGCATATTCCATAAACATCAGGAAAGTTGCGCCATACGGCACAAAACCGCCGTGCAATGCGATGCCGTTCATCATCGCGCTCATACCGAATTCACGTACGCCGTAATACATATAATTGCCGCTGGCATCTTCTGCACTCACGCCTTTACAGCCCTTCCACACCGTGAGATTGGAACCGGCAAGATCCGCCGAGCCACCGAGAAATTCCGGCAGCAGGGGACCATAAGCATTCAAGGTATTTTGACTCGCTTTGCGGCTGGCAATCGTTTCGCCCTTTTCCTGACATGCAGCGATGTAAGCATTCGCTTGTGCTGCAAAATCTGCCGGCAGATCACCCGCTATACGCCGCTGGAATTCTTTTGCCAATTCCGGGTGTTCCGCTGCATACGCAGAAAAGTTTTTATTCCATTCTGCTTCGCGGGCTTCACCAGCAGTTTTTGCATCCCAGCCATCACGAATATCCGCTGGAATTTCAAACGGTGCATAAGGCCAGTTCAGCTGTTGGCGGGCGAGTGCAATTTCGTCGACACCCAGCGGCGCGCCGTGACAATCTTCCTTGCCCTGTTTGTTAGGCGAGCCAAAACCGATAATGGTTTTGCAAATAATCAGTGTCGGTTTTTTTGTTTCAGCTTGGGCTTGTTCAATTGCCGCTTGAATAGCATCGGCATCATGACCATCAATCGGGCCAATCACTTGCCAATGGTATGCATTGAAACGCTGCACAGTATCATCGGTAAACCAGCCGGGTGTGCCGTGACCGCCCGCCACTTCGCCATCAATCGAAATACCATTGTCATCATAGAAAGCGATCAGTTTTCCCAGACCCAGCGTGCCCGCCAGCGAGCATGCTTCGTGCGAGATACCCTCCATCAAGCAACCATCACCCAGAAACGTGTAGGTGTGGTGGTCGACGATATTGTGTCCTGCACGGTTGAACTGCGCTGCCAATACTTTTTCAGCTAGCGCCATACCCACCGCGTTAGTAATCCCTTGACCCAAAGGTCCTGTAGTGGTTTCAACGCCAGGCGCATAACCGTATTCCGGGTGCCCCGGCGTTTTGGAATGCAGCTGGCGAAAGTTTTTCAGTTCTTCAAGTGGAAGGTCATAGCCGGTGAGATGCAACAAGCTGTAGATCAGCATGGAACCGTGGCCATTAGAAAGCACAAAGCGGTCGCGATCTGCCCATTGCGGGTTGGCCGGGTTGTGCTTCAAATAGCTATTCCACAAGACTTCAGCGATGTCTGCCATGCCCATGGGCGCACCCGGATGCCCCGAATTGGCTTTCTGCACAGCATCCATGGAGAGTGCCCGGATAGCGTTGGCATATTCACGGCGGGACAGGCGACGGGACGGCATGGGCAAAACCTCAAAACGGGGGGGATGGGAAGGGCGCTATTGTGGCCGACCCTAGCGCAAGGGGCAATTGCGGATCAGCGGTCAGCAGCTTACAGTTCGATAACGCAACAGTTGGGATAAATCTCATGGGTATCTACGAACGCTATGTTCTCCCGACGTTCATCAATATGGCCTGCGGGACTGTCGTCTTCCGGGACAAACGCGCCA
>DAOMGA010000212.1:0-3655 GCA_035430085.1 Pseudomonadales bacterium | reverse complement strand
AAGCCTGGTAACGCTGGCAAACAGCTATCAGGATACCGAGAGTCGGCCGTACATCCATCTGGTGGATGGTGGCATATCCGACAATCTCGGTCTTCGCGCAGTAACAGACCGTCTGGAACTGCTGGATACTAATGTCAATCAATTGCTTGCCAAAAACCAGGTGAAGGATGTAGTGATCATTCTGCTCAATGCCGCCGTCAAATCTGAAAAAACCATAGATATGAGTTATCAGACCCCATCCATGTCACAAACTGCAGGCGCATTGACGGATGGCATGATGAATCTTTACTCCATTGATACACGCGCACAAACGAAAGCCAAAATGAAAGAGCTGGAAAAAGAGGCGCATGCAGCGGGTTATGATGTGAATTTCTATTTTGTGGAAGTGGATTTTGATGCACTGGATTCACCCACTGTATTGAAGTATTTCAATAACCTGCCTACATCCCTGGAACTCAGCAATGATGAAATCGCCAACCTGATTGCCGCTGGCCATACTCTGCTGCAGAAATCAGCACCATTCCAGCAATTCCTGGCGGAAAACAATGGAAAACCGCTAGCCAGCCCGAAAGAGAAAAAAATATGTTCGCCATTGAATCCTGTTGGATGCTTTTTTGATTAAGGAGCAAAACTCATGAAGCCTGTTTCAAGCATTATCTATTCACTGACACTTGCGATGCTATTGGGCACAACATCGACGCAAGCCGGAATCGAAACACAGACAACACCGGATGCCAAAGCCATATTACAAAAAATGGCACAGCAGCTGGCGCAGGCGCCGGGTTTCAGCGTGACAATCAATAGCGAATACGATGCCATGCAAACCAGCGGGCTTAATGTGACATTTGGCAGCCGGCATCAGGTGTCTTTGCAACGACCCGCACAGCTGCGTATTGATGCCACGCGCAGCGATGGCGATCAGGACATGCTGTTGTTTGACGGCAAAACACTGACAGCTTTTAAAGCAGACGATAACGTTTATGCACAGATAGAAAAACCGGGCACCGTGGACGATGTTGTCGTGTACATGGTGAAAGATTTGCAGATGACGGTACCACTGGCGCGATTGCTACTCACCACCTTGCCACAAGAGTTGGAAAAGAAAGCTGAGTCCGTCACTTACGTAGAACAGGATGTGCTCACTGATATACCCACCGATCACATTATCGTCCGCTCAGCAGATGTCGATTTCCAGGTGTGGATAACACAAGGCCAACCATCGCTGCTGCGTAAAATCGTGATCACATACAAACACCTTGATGGACAACCGCAATTCAGGGCAGTGCTATCCGACTGGAATTTCACACCCGCATTCAAGCCGGCGTTGTTTACGTGGACACCACCTGCCGACGTGGAAAAAATCCCGCTGCTAGCGCCAGCGTATACAAACCTTCCTGTAACTGCGGAACAAGGAGTGACACCATGATTCACGCAAACATGAATCTCTCCGGTATGAACCTGACACCCACAAGCGCTATCCCGTTTCGTGTCACATTTTCACTCATCGGCATGCTGTGTCTGCTGTTGGCTGTTATGCCGGACACCGTCGACGCACGCGGTCGGGTGACCGGCAGCGGAATATCCCGTAGCAGCCCAGCCAGTGGCGGCAGCCTTTCTTCGCGCACGAATGTTGAACGCCCTGCCGTGGAGCGCCCGGCAATTACCCGTCAGGCAAATCCGGCTGCACAATCGCGCACCGCTCGCAACGCAGGGGATATTCATCAGCCGCGCGCAGCCAGTTCAGCTAACGGGGCGCAATCGGCTGATGGTGCCGGACAGGCACGCGGTGTCGGTGACGCACGCAGTATTGGACAATCACGCGGCGCGGCTGTCGCTGAAAAACCCACTGCCGCCGAAATGGCAGCCTACCGGCAACAATTCCAGCAACAGAACAAGGATCGGGATACAGACCGCGACAGAGACAACTGGGACAGGCCTGTCGATCCAGACTACAACGTGCCCGTGATAGACAGACCGGTGGTCCCGGCTGTGGTGGTCGGTGCGGCGGCGGGCGCCATCGCCAGCAACCGGGTCGATGGTTACGTTGATTATGTAAATACTGTGCCGGATCCCGCTTATCTCAGCGAGGATGCGTGTTCACTCAAAGCGATAACCGCTGTCAACGATGTGACTTACTACCGATGTTCAGACGCCTGGTACAAACGCGGTTACCAGAGTGGCAATGTCGTTTACATTCCAACCGATCCACCAGCAGGTTATTAATTACTGCGTCGATGAGTTCGCAATGGGCAACGGCATTGACAGCAACAACAGCGTCACCCGGCGTCCGTTGCTGTCATGCACATCATGAAACGCAATAGCAGGAACAGCGATGTCGTTATCACTGTGCAACACATAATGCTGATCCAGCCGCAAATCGTTCTGTTCAAGCCATAAATGTTTTTCTGCATTGCCCAGGGTCTCGGCAACAATCGCCAGATTGTTTTGCAACACCTCATGCACCGGACCCAGTGCATGCAAATCGCCTTCTACTTCTTCAAGACGCGCTTGTAATGCTGCCCGATCCTGCGTGCCCATATCACTGGAAAAACCACTGCCGCCTTTTTGCAGGATATCCAGTTTGACCTTCAACAAAGCGCGCTGCTGTGACAGTTTTTCCCGTTCATCGCGCTGTTCACTGACATGCCCCAATGCGATGGATAGCAAGTAATCAAATGCCCGACGTTTTACCAGTCGTCTCGTTTCTTCTTCGCCAGCAGCCAGATCAACCATGCGGTGATTATCAAAACTCACAGCAGTATGTTGCACATCATTCATCAGCTTATCGTCGACCAACGCATAACCGAAACACAGTTTTTCATTGCGCTCGGCAACCAGCATGCCAGTGACAGCATCCGGTGAATGTGTAGCATCTGCCAGATAATCACGAAAACCACTATCACTACCCAGAATTTCGTTCATGCGGGTGGCTGAAGTAAATATCGCCTGTAAAACGGGATTGGCATCACGGGATTCTCTGGTTGCAGGCATTGCTGGCGGCAAGGCATCCACCATGACAATGACATGTTCCACTGCATGTATGACCGGCTTGCGCAGTACTTTTGCATAATCAGGCAGTATGCGCATACGGGGATCGGTGCCATCCAGCGCGCGTTCTATCGCTGCCTTGATGAGCGAATCGGGGATAGACACGCCCTGCTCTTTATCCTGCAATCCGAAAATGCTGGCGAAAAGTTTGAACATAGGCGCTACCTTAGTCCGGCATTTACTTCATTGGCGAGGTGTAACGTATTTCATAAACTGCATCGCCGGCATCCACCGGCGTCAGAAATATTTTGTATTCCGGTTTCGGCTGGAAAATCATCATATTGTTCACATCAAATTCCACTTTGAAACGCCGGTAAGTCGAATCACCTGCCTTGATGTTAACGGTTTGATTAATGTCTCTCGCCTCCCAATCCCTGGCTTTTTCTGTCAATCCGGTCAGCCGTATCTTGTGTTGACCCGGCGGCAGCTCTACCGAGATATAGCGATCGTACTCAATAACGCCAACACTCTTTTCATCAACCAGCACCTCTGGATAACTGAAACGCAATGGTTTCGCCAGACCCGGTGTTGTCGGTTCGGGACGATAAATGTAAAGCATGCCATTACTATCGGATTGCAAGGGCGTTGGTTTAAACACATTGGTATT
>DAOMGA010000211.1:0-3659 GCA_035430085.1 Pseudomonadales bacterium | reverse complement strand
TCAGCGCGGCCAACTGTTTTTGCCATGCTGGCGGATCAGGAACAATGCGCGGCGATGGCGCACACAACCGGGCAACCAACCGCAAAAATGTAAGGAAAAAAACCGACAAGCCAAGCATGAAATGCCAGAGCTTCAGCGCCTCACGCGGATCACTGCCTTTCGGGTACAACTCCCGCAACTCGATACAGGCGTACACCGAAGCAATCAACAGCAGCATGAGCCAATGAAAACCGATAGAAAGCGCGCCATAACGCTCGGCTGTATTTTTGAAATGCATGGCATCGCTCCTGAAATTTAAAAAATAATCTGGCTAATGTAAGACTATTTAAACCGAGCTGCCAAACCAGACATTGATCCAGCTCACCATCAACGCAACCACACACGCCACAACCAACGCAATGCTGATCCAGCCGGCGATCTGCGTTTTGTTGCCGGATAACGCATCGCCCATCACAGCACGATCACGCGCAAGTAATTGCAACGCAATCACATGCAGCGGCAACATCACCGCGTTCACCACCTGGCTGGTGTAGATCAACGGAATCAGCGGTAAACCCGGCAGTGAAACAATGCTCACCGCCGCGACGCTCAAACCGACAAACGCTGCGTAAAAATATTGGAAGTGATGTGAATCGAGATCCAGCGAAGCAGGCGCGCCGATACCTTCTGCAATCGAGTAAGACGTCGCCAACGGCACAATCGCTGCAGCGAGCAGTGATGCACCCAATAATCCCGCGCCAAACAATGTTGTGGCAAAAGAGCCGGCGAGTGGACGCAGTGCTTTTGCTACATCCGCCGCATCTTCAATATGAATGCCGGCACGGTTCAGTGTTGCTGCGCACGCCACTGTAATCGCGAGACCAATCACGCCGGTGAGTAGCGAGCCGATCACCACATCCACGCGTTCCCAACGCAAATCTGCCACAGTGATTTTTTTATCGACAGCATACGATTGAATAAATGCCAGACCCCACGGCGCGAGTGTGGTGCCGAGTGCAGCGGCAATCGCAATCCAGCCGAGCTGATTTACCGGCATGTGCGGCACAATCGAGTTATGCCACACCGCAGACCAATCCGGCGCGGCGAGAATGCCGTCAACAATGTACAGCGCGAGTGTGGACGAAATGAATAGCAACACGCGTTCAACGCGATGGAAAGAACCGAGCAAGACGACTGCACAAATCAACACACCGGCAATCGGTGCGCTGATAAATGACGGTATGCCCACGAGTGAACCTGCTGCAGAAATGCCAGCGTATTCCGCGCAAATCGTCCCGAAGTTGGCGAACAGCAAACCGGTCACGGCGATGTAGCCCATCACGTTGCCCCAGCGTTCACGGATGATGCCGACAAAACCCTTGCCGCTGGCAGCGCCAATGCGCACGGCCATTAAATGGAATTGCACTAACAATAAAGTTGAGGCGGGAATAATCCACAGCAGGCGGTAGCCGTGATCGGTGCCGAGTATGGAATAGGTGGTGATGCCGGCAGGGTCATCGTCCGACAAGCCGGCGAGCAAGCCTGGTCCGAGCACAGCAAGAAAAGCCGTGATGCCGCTGATCCCGGCAGCACGAAACCGTGCAAACTGGCGCGCAATGCCGCGTTTGTGGTGTGCAACAGCGTGCGGTGGTCCGCCGGTGCGATGGCGAATATGTCGTATCCAGCCTTTTTTGTGTTTGTGGTGTTCTTTCATGCTCTTACTATAACCTTCTAGTTACGTTCCAGAGCCGGGTTTAATTTTGTTTTAAGGTCGGCGTGTTAGCGTGCAAAATTGTGCAGTGATTGTGGAGTCGGAGAATGAAAATGTCAGTTGCCTTGCGTACAGTGGTCATGGCTTGGATCTGTACGGCGTTACCGGTGTGGGCAGATGTGACGGCGGACGTTATCGCGCTGCGCAGTGAATGGGATACCGTCAATTTCACCCTGAAGAAAGAGGATCAGGTGAAGCCTCTGGAAGCGCTGATTCAAAAAGCGGCTGCACTGCATAAAGCGAATCCCGGTAATGCGCCGGTGCTGATCTGGGAAGGCATCATTCACGCCACCTACGCCGGCGCCAAGGGCGGTCTGGGGGCATTGGGTGAGTGCAAAACAGCGAAAGGGTTGTTTGAACAAGCGATTGTGGTGGATCCCGGCGCGCTGAATGGTGCAGCGTATACCAGCGTGGGTTCGTTGTACTACCAGGTGCCAGGTTGGCCGGTTGGATTTGGCGACGATGAAAAGGCTGAAGAGATGCTCAAGCAGGGTATCGCGCTAGGGCCACAGGATCTGGATGCGCATTATTTTTACGGTGATTTCCTGGTTCAGCAAAAACGTTGGCAAGAGGCTGTGGATGTTCTGCAGGCAGGGCTGGCAACGCCGGTTGATCCGCAGCGTCCACTGTTTCAAAAAGGTCGGCGGGGCGAGATGAGCCGCTTGCTAGCTACGGCAAAAGCCAAGCTGTAAGCAGGAACAACAATACCCATCTGTCTGTCAGTGAAATCCTGACACTGTTGATACAGCGTAAAAGGAAAAAGCTTTAGACTTGCGGCAGGAACACTGCACTAATCCAGAACGTTGAACCAAAGGATTCTTATGCCGCAATACCCAGCAGATCGTCAACTCACCGGTTTGGACCACATCCTGATGACGGCAGACCGTGCATTGCGCACGCTCACCGGCAACACGCAACCTGCGTTGCGCCAATCTCCCGCGCGTGAAGAAGCGGAATGCTCATTGACCTCTGATGAAAAAAAACTGGCGTGCGGATTGATGCGTGTGAACCACACGGGTGAAGTCTGCGCGCAAGCGCTGTATCAAGGCCAGGCATTGACCGCAAAATTGCCGCAAGTGCGCGCAGATATGGAACGCGCTGCCGATGAAGAAATTGATCACCTCGCGTGGTGCGAAGAGCGCGTTAAACAGCTGGGCGGGCATTTGTCGCTACTGAATCCGTTGTGGTACGGCATGTCATTCGGGTTGGGCGCAGCCGCGGGTTTGATCAGTGATAAAGTCAGCCTTGGCTTTGTTTCGGCGATTGAAGACCAGGTGTGTGAACATCTGGAAGAGCATTTACATACCCTGCCGGTACACGATGACAAAAGCCGCGTGATTGTTGAGAAAATGCTGGAAGACGAAGCGCATCATAGTCATGCCGCATTGGCCGCAGGTGGGGTGCAATTTCCGCTGCCGGTCAAAAAAGGCATGACGTTGGTGTCGCGTCTGATGACGAGAAGCAGTCGCTATATCTGAGAAGTTCAGCGTCCCGACCCTGCTTGTCGGTTATCAGGAAAGACAAAATTGCTACTGGATCTTGATGCGCGCTATCTGCTGTGTTAATGTCAATGTGCAAGTGTCCCGAAAGCTCGGGTGGCGCGTGCTAGAAAGAACAAGAAATAACGGACTTTCTAAGCGCGTAACAAGAGAAAGAGGGATGACTGGTTGGCTAGATAGAATCTCTATTTAGTCTATAAAACAATAAGTTATATCTAAGGGGAATCTGAGGATGAGAAAATCAATCCGAATGAGTGCCAAGCCTCTCGCAATGGCTACAGCCTTTGCAGCTGGTACTACAATAAGCATGATCGCAACCGCTTTGCCGGGTGGCGATACTCTGGGCGCTACTGGTGTGGTCAATGAATCGATCTGCCAACAAAGCGTAAATATGACAATCGCAGGTGGTG
>DAOMGA010000210.1:0-3672 GCA_035430085.1 Pseudomonadales bacterium | reverse complement strand
TAATACGCCAGTCGATATCTCCATCCTGATCCAGCAAATTTGTGATCACGGTGATTTTTTTGAAATCCAACCCGAACGCGCGCGCAACACTATTTGTGCATTGGGTCGTATCGGCGGCAACGTTGTAGGCTTTGTTGCCAACAATTCTGCTGTCGCTTCCGGGCAAATTGATATCGCCGCTGCTTACAAAAATGCACGTTTCATCCGTTTTTGTAATTTATACAACATCCCGGTTGTTTTTATGGAAGACACCACCGGCTTCTTGCCAGGCCGCGAACAGGAAATGGGCGGCATTGTACAAGCAGGCCGCGCCATGCTGGATGCGATTATCGATCTGCGCACGCCGCGCTTTCTCGTCATTATCCGCAATGCATTTGGTGGCGCGTACGCTTCCTACAACAACTACCCGACAGGCGCCGATCACGTTATCGCCCTGCCCACCACACGCCTTGCCGTCATGGGGCCTGCCGGCGTGGAGTTTGTTTACAAGGATGAAGTGCGAAAAATTCGTGCAGAAGTCAAAGTTCGCGCAGCGAAAGACCCACAAGGTGCAGCGCTCTGGGGAAAAGCAGAAGAAGCCCTGCTTTCACAACGTTACGAACGCGAATTAATGAATCCTAATGAAGCATTATCGTTAGGCTCTATTTCCTCAATTGTCATGCCTTCTGATTTGCGCAAGGAAATCGCAGTGAATCTTGAACTGCATCTGCGCAGCTACAAGCCATCGCCATTATCCGAGATACAGCGCGAATTCTTTTGATTGAGTTATTTTTCTATCATTGAAGATAAAAAATTCTAGAGGTTTATACCGTGGGCAGTAAAAAGAACTATCTCAATAACCCGTTGATACACAGCAACCGTCGTCTGGATCAGGAAACGTCCGAGTGGATTCGCAGCTTTGATTGCACAGACATGAAACCATTGATCATCTGTCGCGGCCCCATTCGCAAAGAAGCGATGGATGTGTTTGATGAAATGGGCATTCATGGTTATGGCATCCTGTTATCAGAAAAAGACTCCATCACCTATACCAATGCCCTGGCGCCAGAACTGCGTAAATTGACTGACCCATCGCGCGTACATCGCGTGCCGGATTACACCGGTGCCAACAAGGAAGAGCGCCACCAGCGCATCCAGCAAATTGTCAGCATTGCACATGAAAATGGCTATGACAGCATTTTTGCTGGCTATGGCTTCATGTCGGAAGACGCCGAAATGGTACAAGCCATGGAAGATGCCGGATTGATTTTTATTGGTCCCGGCTCTTTCACACAAAGTGCAGCCGGTTTGAAAGATGAAGCCAAACGCACCGCGCTGGCTGCTGGCGTTTCGGTAACACCAGGCATCAACAACGGCACCACACTCGCCCTACTCGCCAAGTACAAAGATGAAGCGGCACTCGCCAAATGCGTCAAAGAATTCAAGCTAGACGTCAAACTGGACAAGCTGAAGACACTGGAAGATAAAGCTGAAGCTGTATTAGCTGCATCTTACAAAGCACGTGTCGATGTCATCTCCGTTGACGATCTTGGCGCTGCACTGCATAAAGAAATGCTGAAAGTTTTTAAAGAAAACCCTAACAACCGTTTTCGTTTAAAAGCCATTTCTGGCGGAGGCGGCAAAGGTCAACGCATCCTTAACGCCCCGTCTTCTTACAAAGGCTCGAAAGAAGAACAACTCAAGCAAGCCGCTGCAGTAACACCTGCTCTGGTACGCGAAGTGCTCGCCGAAGTGAAATGCAACGGTGTGGGCGACAACAAGAATGTTCTGATTGAAATGAACATCGAAACTACACGCCACCAGGAAATTCAGGTTGTCGGCAATGGCGAATGGTGTATCACCATGGGTGGTCGCGACTGCTCGCTGCAAATGCACGAACAAAAATTGCTGGAAGTATCGGTTATTCATGAAGATCTGGTGAATGCTCACGCTGAAGCCAAGGCTGCTGGTAAAAAAGCAGAGGCTATCCAGTTAGAACGCGACATTCACATTCTGGAAAAAATGGAAGAAGAAGGTGTACGTTTCGGCACTGCCGTTAAACTCAACTCTGTTGCGACGTTTGAATGCATTGTCGACGGCGAACGTCACTACTTCATGGAAATGAACACGCGAATTCAGGTAGAACATCGCGTGACTGAATTGTGTTACGCACTGACATTCACTAACCCTGAGAATACTGCAGAAAGCTTTACGGTGACATCACTGGTTAACGTGATGGTATTACTGGCGCGTCATGGCAAAAAACTACCCAAGCCGACACGCAGTGTGCGTGAAGTATCGTCTGTGGAAGCGCGTTTGAATGCAACCAATGATGCACTGCAACCGCACGCTGGTGGCATTATCACCAAGTGGTCAGACCCGATTGATGGTGAAATTCGTGACGATCAAGGTATCTCACTCCACAATCCAGACACCGATGTATTCATGAAGTACACGCTAGCGGGGGCATACGATTCCAATATCGCCCTGCTGCTCACCACCGGTATAGACCGCTTGAGTACTTATCAGTCGATGAGTGAAGTATTGCGCCGAACAGTATTGCGCGGCAAAGACCTTGCTACCAATCTCGACTTTCACTACGGTCTCGTCAACTGGTTTATCGGCAATAACATCAACGCACGCCCGACTACCCGCTTCATCGTGCCTTACCTCACATTGGTCGGCATGCTGAAAGAACAGGCTAACCAGATTGATCTGCCACATGCCTGGCAAGCCGTGCGTAAAACAGCGATTGCCACTGCAGGCGGCGATAAGAATCTGCAAGCTGCCATAGCGGCAGTAGTTGATCGTAAAATCACTCTGTTTGATCGTTTGTTTGACAAGCTACTCGGCAATCCACACGTTTTGTCTGGCTGGCTATCATTGCATCGTTCACATTTCAAAATCACCAAAGGCAAAGTTGTCTGGCTGGAAAACCCTGTCAAAGTCCTTGCTGATACTTATCACTTTCTCAATATGGAAGCGCAGGAAAAAGCACCGGCTGCATACGTTATCTGGGAACATGATAATGAAGTGCTGATGGCCGCAACGCAGTTTTATGCAACGCTTGATGACAAACTGGATACGCCCGATTGGGAAAAACTGCAAAATATTCTTCTTGCCAAAGAAGCACCCAAAGGCATCACGAAAAAAGACTGGGCTGCCGTGCAAGCAGCACATGCCGGCTATCAGGCTGGCTGTGAAATTCTTGGCATCCTGCCTTATCTAGCTGATAAATGCGGATTCTACTCAATGCGGGTCAATACCGACCTCTCCATTGATATTCCTGAAAAACTGCATGAAAAAGATACTCAGGAACGCATGGCAAAAGTATTGGTGCCACCGCCTACAGCCAAATCAGATGAAATTCTGGCAGTGTCCGGCGGTATGTTCTACCCGCGCGAAGCACCGGGACACGATCGCTATCTGGAAGTTGGCACACATTTCAATAAAGGCGACGTGATGTACATTGTCGAAGTTATGAAAATGTTTAACAAAGTCTACGCCACCTTCTCTGGCACAGTTACGGCTGTGCTAGTTGATACAGACGGCGCCATCATCAAAAAAGGACAACCATTGTTCAAAATTGCACCGGATGAAAAAGTGGAAACAGAAAGCCCACAGCAGATAGCGGCCCGACAAAAGAAATATACGGATGATTTCATCAGCAAAAATCTGTAAGGCATTCAGCAC
>DAOMGA010000209.1:2564-3700 GCA_035430085.1 Pseudomonadales bacterium | reverse complement strand
AAGTTACTTTAGAATTATAATATAACCTATTGATTTAATTAAAATTGTACTCACTGGTGGGCAAGCGTCCCATTTTGTCAAAATCAATGAACTGTTTACAGCTCTGGTACATGCGCTTCTGGTGTTCAGACACCTGTTCAGCTGTTCCTGGTCTGTAAAAAGCATTTTGATCACTGATGGCTTCAGGAGGAAAGTTTTCCTCAACGATAGCATCAATCAGCGGACCATCAGCGTGCAGTGCGCGCCAGACGATATTTTGCCTGTAGCCAAAGTTTTGTTGGGTGTCGATGGCGACTGCGGTGTGTTGATCCAGCCAGAGATTCAACCATTGTTCACGGTCGAGGCGCTCTGGAATACTCAGAAATACGACATGGTTCATGCCGAAGCCGCGCACAGCAGATTCAACAGGATGCAATGTATTGGGCAAAGGTTCTGATTCACTAACGCAATAGCCTGCAATCCGTGCAGCCATTGCGCGCATACTGGTTTCAAAATTGTGGCGCTGACTTGCGCTGTTTACCCAGAAAGATAATAGGGCGTCTGGTAGTGGTGGTTGGTGTGTCATCCGCATGGTATGAGCTTTAGCCACAGCGTCATCCGGGAGGTTCAGGCGGAATCGCGTTGCGCCACTATTTCGCAAAACAGGGATCAATTGATCCGATATCTGCTGATGCCACTCATGCAGGGCGATATCTTCGGGCTTCCAGAACAGATAGATTAGTTTTTCCACGTTAATCTCGTCGCTCATGTATTCTGCTCATACTAGCCGAGGAAACACGCTATGAAAATGCTTCAACTTCCCGACGCGGCAACAGCTTTACCAGGGCGCAATACACCAATGCCTGTACCGACTTTACATGCAGTGCTGCAGACACCTATGCAACAGCCTTTTCCTGATGCGATGCAAAAAATAATGTTTGGCATGGGGTGTTTTTGGGGAGCCGAAAAAAAATTCTGGCAGATCCCCGGGGTGTACACGACTGCTGTGGGGTACGCAGCAGGGATCACGCCCAATCCTCTATACGAGGAAGTGTGCAGTGGTTTAACCGGTCATAACGAAGTGGTTTTAGTGGTATATGACCCGCTGAAGGTTACTTTTCCCGTATTACTGAAATATTTCTGGCAAGGACACAATC
>DAOMGA010000209.1:0-2533 GCA_035430085.1 Pseudomonadales bacterium | reverse complement strand
ACGCTGGGCATGCGTCAGGGCAATGACATCGGTACGCAATACCGCTCCGGGATTTACTGTTTTTCCACGGATCAACTGGAAGCTGCAAAACACAGTGCGGAGGCTTATCAGCAAGCACTCAATACTGCCGGGATGGGAGAGATCACGACTGAAGTTTTACCTGCACCTGTTTTTTATTATGCAGAAGCGTACCACCAGCAGTATCTCGCCAAAAACCCTGATGGTTACTGTCCAAATATCACATGTCACGCCACGGGCTTGCCAACTTTTCCGTCGTGAATGAGATTGAAAGCCTGCAAGCATTGATCGATACGGGCGAGTCTTGTTTCATTGGCATTTTTCAGAAAATCGTTGTGATATACGCGCCCACTTGTCATCGGAAGGAAGTTGTTGACCAGTTCCGCGAGTATGGGGAGATCTTCGTCATCAAAACGTTGTGACGCACAGATGCTGAACATACGCCGATTATTGCGGGTATGACTGGTGGCGTGTTTCAAGCGGTAATCAAACACCAGAGCATCGCCCGGCTGAGTCGGTACAGTGATCGAGGGAACCTGATCCTTGTCGAGACCGTAATTTTCTTCGTGTTTCCAGACATAGCGTTCCAGTAAATTGGCAAATTTGTCACCGAACAGATGGCTGCCTGGAATTGCACGGAAAGCACCGCTTAGTTCATCTAGGGGTTCGAGATACAGCAGGATTTTGACGTGACGGTACTTGAAATGTGCGCCGTAAAGATCGGAATGCCAGTAAGTGTCACCGGTAAAAATATTGCCTTCACTGGCTCTGTACAGGTAATTCTCACCGAGTAAAGAAGAGAAAATGCCGTCGACCACTGGATGATCAAGCAGCGCACTCAGTTCAGGTCGGCGTTCAATGAATTGCAACAAGACCTTGCGGGATTTCATATAGTGGGCTTCGTGGCGCCAATCCACAATCTCCTGATCATCCTGCGCATAGAGTTGCTCAAAGGCAGACGATATTTCATCAATACTGCCTTTCAATAATCCGGGCAACACCAGATATCCAAACGTATCAAAGAAGTTTTTCTGCTGACGGGTCAGGCTAAATGCGGTTGGATTTGTCATGTCATTATCAGGCGCTGTTAGCTAGGCTGGAAGTGTGCTGGAACCCCAGCATTTATTGTTGACTGGGGTCAAACTATCACGGATCAAACATCGCTGCCAGCCGTCGTTATGTCATGCCGCATCACGTTGTATTGCTTGTCTGCTTTGGGCATGATTGCGCTGTTAACTCACTCTGGATTATCAATGCCCTGCAAATCATTTCACAGTCTGATTATCATTACCGGTGCGGCAGGCCTGGTCGGGCAGAATTTACTTCTATTGCTGAGCGAAAAAGGCTATGACAACGTCCTGGCCATTGATATGCATGCCGGTAATCTGGCTATTGCGGCGCGTTTGAACCCTGGCATAAAAACCCTCTGCGCGGACTTATCGAGGGCAGGGGACTGGCAGCGAGCCTTTGCCGGTGCTGAAGCGGTCATACAATTGCACTCGCAGATTACAGGTTTGTATGAGAGCGATTTCCAGCGCAACAATATCGACGCCACCCGCAATGTTCTGGCAGCTTGCCAGCAGCATGACGTACCGTATCTTGTGCATATCAGTTCTTCAGTCTTGCACTCGGTTGCAGATGATGCTTACACAAGAACCAAGCGCGAGCAGGAAGAGTTGGTCAGGGCATCCGGTATTGCACACTGTATCTTGCGACCGACACTGATGTTCGGCTGGTTCGACCCCAAACATTTTGGTTGGCTCTCAAGATTCATGGCGCGCTCGCCGGTTTTCCCTATTCCGGGCGATGGCAAGTTTTTGCGTCAACCTCTGTATAACCGCGATTTTTGTCGCGTGATAATGGCGTGCCTTGAAGGCGATAGGGCTGGGCAGGCGTATGATATAGTCGGCAACGAAGACGTGACTTATATTGACATCATACAAACCATCAAGGATGTAAAAGATCTGCGTACAGTGATACTGCATATACCATTCGGATTTTTTGACAGTCTGTTGCGTATATTTGCTTTGGTCTCCAGTAAACCACCATTTACTAGTTCGCAACTGCATGCTTTGGCTGCTGGTGACTATTTCAAAGGTGTGGATATCAACAAAGAATTTGGTGTTCAACCTACGCCTTTTTTAGTGGCTATGCGTGAGACTTTTATGCACCCTGATTATTCAAGCATTGTGGTGGGACGTTAAGTGGAAAAACAACAAAATATTGCTGTTTTAGGCGGCGGTCCGATGGGTTTGGCCGTTGCATGGAAATTATTGAAGCGAGGCCACCAAGTCAGTATTTATGAGGCTGGTGAAAGACTAGGGGGCATGAGTGCTTCCTTTGATTTTGATGGGTTACGTATTGAGCGTTTTTTCCATTTTTTATGTGCAACTGACTACGACTACTTTGATTTATTAAATGAGTTGGGTTTGGAGAAAAAATTGCATTGGGTTAACACCCGCATGGGTGTGTTTCATGAAGGGCGGTTGCATAACTGGGGAGAACCTTTCGCATT
>DAOMGA010000208.1:0-3708 GCA_035430085.1 Pseudomonadales bacterium | reverse complement strand
CACCAACCCGGAATGTCGCCAGTATTTGTTGCGCCAGGCATTTGAGGAAGCGATCCACACGCACGCTTATCAATACTGTATCGAATCATTAGGTATGGATGAAGGCGAAGTCTTCAATATGTATCGCGAGCTGCCTTCTATCGCCAAAAAAGCGACCTGGAGCTTGCGTTACACGCAGGGTCTGGCGGATCGTAATTTCCATACCGGCACGCCGGAAATGGATCAGAAATTGTTGCGTAACCTGATCGGCTTTTATGTAGTGACTGAAGGTATTTTCTTTTACTGCGGTTTCACCCAGATTCTGTCGATGGGACGTCGCAATAAAATGACCGGCGTAGCCGAACAGTTCCAGTACATCCTGCGTGACGAGTCCATGCACCTTAACTTTGGCGTGGATGTTATCAACCAGATCAAACTGGAAAACCCGAACTTGTGGACGATTGAATTCCAGCAAGAAGTCATACAGATGATTCTGGAAGGCACTCAGCTGGAAATCGAATACGCACGCGATTCCATGCCGCGCGGTGTACTCGGCATGAATGCGGCAATGATGGAAGAGTATTTGCAGTTCATCGCTAACCGTCGCCTTGCACAGCTCGGTTTACCGGAAGCGTTTCCCGGCGCAAAAAATCCGTTTCCATGGATGAGTGAGATTATGGATTTACGCAAAGAGAAAAACTTCTTTGAAACGCGTGTAATCGAATATCAAACCGGCGGCGCACTGAGCTGGGAATAATTCGGGAGCGTTTATGTCCAATAAAAAACCTTCGATGGATCCTGAAACGGTTCTGGTGACGCTGGACCAGATCAATCAGACCATCGAAGTGCTATCCAGCGTTGTGGGTCGCCTGCAACGCTATGTACAAACTCATATGCCGCAACAAGCGCAGAATGAGTTGCCCTTCTCTACGCAAAGCACATCCAGGGTTAGCAAAAAATCCTTGCATTAAATATTGCCAAAATCTGAGGGAGATAACATGCATCCAACAAGACGGATATTTTTTATAGGCGCGTTATTCAGCATCATTTCCGCAACGCTACTAACAGCTTGCGACAAAAAAAATGACCCCATCACTGCTGCAGATCACGCTGATAAAAAAACTGGCATTGCAGTACCGGGCATCGCTGAAACCAAAACCATTGCCGAAGAAGCCTTTATTTACGGCCTACCCATCGTGATGAATTATGCGGTGATGAATGAATTTGTTATCGATAAAAATTCCAGCCAATACAAAGGGCCGTTTAACAGTATTGTGAACGACGCCCGCGTCTTTACCTACAAAGATACAGCCGTTGTCACACCCAACAGTGACACACCGTATTCCATGCTCTGGGTGGATTTGCGTGCAGAGCCCATCGTTATTTCAGTGCCTGCAGTAGATAAAGCACGCTACTACTCCGTGCAACTGGTTGATGGGAACACCTACAATTACGGCTACATCGGCAGCCGCGCTACTGGCAACGAAGCTGGCAACTTTCTTGTGGCAGGACCGGATTGGAAAGGTGAAACGCCTGCAGGCATCAAACAGGTATTCCAGTCGACCACGCCGTTTGGTCTCACTATTTTTCGTACGCAACTTTTTAATGCTGAAGATATGCCGAATGTGGTGAAAGTACAGGAAGGATACAAGGCTCAACCGCTGTCTTCATTTCTTAATCAGCCCGCACCACCAACCGCTGCAACCATTAACTTTCTTCCTGCTTCCACGGCAGGCATCAAAGCCAATTTTTATGAATATCTTGATGCTGCGCTGCAATTCGTACCAGTAACTGAAGACACCAAGGCGCTGCGTGCAAAACTCGCCAGCATCGGCATCGGCCCCGATAAGACTTTTGAATTCAAGGATCTTTCGCCCGAACACAAGGCCGCTATTTTGTTGGCGATGAAAGAAGGCGATGACAAAGTAGACGCGTATCTTGCTGGTGGCATGAAAAATATCAACGGCTGGAAAGTCGGGGCCTTATTTGGGGATCGCACTTTCTACAATGGCGATTGGTTAAAACGCGCTGCCGCTGCCAAGGGCGGCATTTACGGGAATGATGCTGTCGAGGCGGTGTATCCGATGTCGCGCACAGATGCGACAGGTGAATCGCTGGATGGTAGCAAACACAATTACACCATCACCTTCCCTGCGGGCGAAATGCCACCAGTGAATGCGTTCTGGTCTGTGACGATGTATGACGGCAAGACGCAGTTGTTGATCGAGAATCCGATTAACCGTTATCTGATTAATTCGCCAATGTTGGCAAATATGAAAACGAATGCGGATGGCTCACTCACTTTGTATATCCAGAAAGATAATCCGGGAGCGGATAAAGAAACGAATTGGTTACCCGCACCGAATGGCGAAATCTATCTGGTAATGCGTCTTTATTGGCCTAAAACCGAAGCACCTTCAGTTCTTCCTGCTGGCACTGGCAGCTGGAGCCCGCCGGGAATTGTTAGAGCTGAATAAATAAAAGGCGACGGAAGAATTTCATTTTACACAACGCGAACACTACTTTACCCAATACGACGACTCTTAACCCAAGGAGCACAGCATGGAAAATCTCGACTACTTCACCGATGCTTTCAAGAAATTCGCCGAGGTTAACGGCCGCACCACCCGCAAGCCATACTGGATGTTCGTGCTGATCTACATGATCATCTACATCGTGTTGCTGATGCTGGATAAAGTAATTGGCTCCGCAATTCTTAGCGGCATCTTCAGTGTTGCAACACTGATACCCAGCATCACCATCGCCACACGGAGATTGCATGACACAGGGCGCACCGGCTGGTGGCAATTGCTGATCTTCCTCCCGCTGCTGGGCGTTATTGGTTTGATCTACCTGCTCTGCCAAGACAGCGAAGACGACAACGAATACGGTCCGAAACCGGAACCAGCTGCCTAATAAGCTACCCTATTAAACACAGGAACCATTATGGACACCCCCACCCTGCAAAAAGCCGTCGCCACGTATGTCGAGGCGTTTGAGAAAGCCGATCTCAACATCATCGCAAACCTGTTTGCTGAAAACGCCACCGTAGAAGACCCTGTTGGCACACCACAATACGTTGGCATTGAAGCCATCAAAGCGTTTTACAAAAGCGCATTTGATATGGGCGTGAAACTGGAATTGAACGGCAAACCACGGTGCGCGGGGAACTCAGTGGCATTCAGTTTTGATGTAGTGATGACCGGCATGAAAATTAGCCCGATTGATGTTTTTGAACTGAATGCCGATGGTAAAGTACAAAGCATGAAAGCGTATTGGGGACCTGAAAATATGGGTTAAAAAAAGAGGCACCGCGGTGCCTCTTTTATTCCTCCTCTACTGGTGAAGTTCACTCCAAAAGCGCCAGTTACTTCAAAAGTTACAACTCCTCCTCTGTGTAAAAGATACTTCAGTAAAAATTACTCAATCTGCTGAGCATCAAACTCATGCAACGACACATCGTGATGGCATTCCAGATACCCGCAATGCATCACTGCAGACTCTTCATCCACGCACACCGAAGCATCCGTATCATCAAACTGCGCCAGCATCGCGTTCTTGATAGCCGTGTTTAACGTGCCATAACCCGGCTGGATACGCAGCCCGTTGGTGTTGCCATAATCCGCCACTAATGCTGAGCCTGTCCAGAACGTTGTCATCGCCATATTCCTTAATTGGGTTTGCCAATAGGGGTAAAGCAGAAAGCGTGCCAGTTAGCAAAACAGGATT
>DAOMGA010000207.1:0-3717 GCA_035430085.1 Pseudomonadales bacterium | reverse complement strand
TCGGCATAGAAGATCGCCGTGCGATGGCTCTGGGTAGTGCTCTTACCCCTGAGTTTCAGCTCCAGTGGCATGCAGGCCAGCAATCCACCCGATACCGAATGGAAGTAACTCAGCCTGGCCGCCAGTGTCCGGATACTGTTGAAGCCGGTTGTACGGAAGATGAACGTACCCAGCTCATCGTCATCCCCGATCCGGACATTGAGCCGCCCATAGGGCTTGCAACCAGCACTGGCCAGCTCGCAGGCTTCCGGTGCCGGGCATGGCAGGGAATGGATCGTGCCATTGCAGGTACGCCGGCACTGCTCCCCGTTACCGACACAGAGAGGACGACCCTTCTGCCGGTCAAACAGGCTATATTCAGCCCGCAGGTTCAGGTCAGGGTCATTGAACAGCAGCCGGATGGGGATACTGCGCAGCTTGCTGTCCGGCGAGCCTTTACGCAGCTCGGTATCCAGAGGGTGAACAATCCAGCCCTCCTTTGACTGGATCTGGCTGGTGATGGTGAACTGGTCGTCCTTTTCTGGCAGGCGCATGTTGTTCTTTTCAACAACCTTACCGATGGAAATCCTACCCAGAATGGGAGGGGTGATAGCGAGACCTTTGATCATGGTGGTGCTCCTGTGGTTTAGTGGACAAACAAAAAGCCCCTGCCAGCGAACTGACAGGGGCTATAGACGTGAGAATTCAGGGCGATGATGTATGTCTGAAATAAATTAGAAGATCTGCCTAATTGCCACTCCGCCAAAATGCGGCATAGGCCGCATTTGCAGCGATATTTGCGGCGTAGTTCGAGAAATTAACTGTTAGGTTTACATCGAATGATCGAATGGACTGAACCATTAGAGTTGATAAATTACTCCTGTGCTAAACGTCAACCTGGAATATATATCATAGGTGGAGTAATTGATCAGTCGTTGCCTATGGTTGGATGCGGAGAAGAAGACCCTTATTTGTTTAAAAATTGGCCAGATAATTTAATTCCTTACTACATTGGAATCTCTGAAACTAAAAATGTCGGTGTGCGTGGCCGCCTTAGCGCGCATAGTCGCTGTAAAGGAAACAAGGGAATAGCTAAACGTGTTATAGAAAATGAACATCTATATTTTATTGCTGCGTATGGAAATAATTGTTCGCAATATGAAGCCGTAGTTCTTTGCCTTAAAAATGCCTGCCAGTTTGAGGACAATGTCCGATGTGAAATTGATAGAGATGCGAAGCGCCGTTATAGAAAAGTTAGAGCGGAAATGACCCAGTCAGAGCGTGATCACTATGATAATTTGGACTATGACGGTCGCGGATTGTAAACCTAGCAAGCCGCTCAAGGATGTGGCTTTACCGCTGGAAGTCACCAGCTGGCGCATACATCGCATTTTATACGCCTTTTGGGTCTGTCCCTTAGTTCTGCGTTAGGCGTCATGATATCGAACCAGTACATAATTCGGTTTAGTCTTCTCAGGGAGAAGGTTGAGTCGTTTAATTGCTATCCGTTTAACTTGCCGGCAGTGCATTCATTGGAATTTCTAGAGTTGCATCCAAAGGTCACGTACTTTGTTGGTGACAATGGTTCTGGCAAATCAACACTTTTAGAGGCAATTGCCGTCTCAATGGGCTTTAATCCAGAAGGCGGTACCAAAAACTTCAAGTTTGGCACAAGAAATTCACACTCAATATTGCACAAATTTCTTCGGGTTGCGAAAGGAGTAAAGCGACCAAGAGACGGATTTTTCTTAAGGGCAGAAAGCTTTTTCAATGTTGCAACAGAAATTGAAAATCTGGATGCTGAGCCTGGCTTTGGCCCTCCGGTTATAACGTATTACGGCGGGCAATCCTTACATGAGCAATCACATGGCGAATCATTTTTAGCGCTTCTCATGAAGCGCTTTGGTGGCAACGGCCTATACTTACTGGACGAGCCAGAGGCGGCGCTTTCACCGCAACGGCAGCTCGCAGCCTTGGCAAGAATCCACGACCTCGTATGTGACAATTCACAGTTCATAATTGCAACACATTCTCCCATTCTCATGGCTTACCCTGATGCCTGGATATATCAGTTCACCAAAGATGGTGTATTCAGAATTGAATACAAAGACACGGAGCATTACCAAATAACCAGGTCATTTGTAATGAACCCGGATGGCATGTTAGAAAAGTTGCTACATGGAAAAGTCACCTAATATGTCGCTCAAGGTCGTTCCTCGCTTCGCTTATAACTACCCCTTACCTCAATGTTAGGCCACAAGTCATGAGTCAACCGGATTTTCTTTACAAATACCGACCTTTGAATGCCTATTCATTGGCGTCGTTGCTAAATAACACTATGTGGCTTGCAAATCCTACGACGTTCAACGACCCATTTGACTGCGCATTTTCACTTGATCGTGGAAAATATAAACAGTCTGTTATGCATGCAATTTCAGTTGCAATGGAGCGTGCAGATCAAGGCGGTTTTAAGCCAGAGCATCTTTATGATGTTTGGCCGGGTGATGAAGACGCATTTGAGCAGCTTAGGGAAAACATAAAAAAAACTATCGAAAATATTGGAATTTGTTCATTCAGCGCCACTCCTAATCATATGTTGATGTGGTCACACTACGCAGATCACCACCGTGGATTTTGCGTTCAATATGACTGTCGTGAAGGTACTAGGCTGCGTCGGTCAGCCAAGAAAGTTGACTATAAAGACTCTACGCCCAGTCTAAGTGCCAGTGATTTTTCGCCAGACAAAATCAGTGATTCAATAGATATTCTTTGGCTAACGAAAGCCGAATGCTGGTCATATGAAGAAGAATGGCGCGTAATTAATAATGAGGGAAGCAAAACACTTAAAACTCCTTCAGAAGCGTTGTCCATTATATTCGGTGCGAGAATGCCTGAATCTGACAGAGTCATGATCCGGTATGCTCTTAGGCATAATAAAATCGTCGCATTCAAAGAGGCGAGATTAAAAGAGGGGCATTTCACGATAGAAATTACTGAGCTATGAATCAAAGCCGCCTAACGTGTCGCTCAGTACCGTAACATATTGCATCTTTCACGAAAAATTGGACAGCACCTATCCCGAAGGCGCGAGATAGGTGCTTGTCTGTTTACTTGACATCACACATGCACCAAAAACCTTCTACTCCCTGCCTTATTCTTCTTCCATGACACAGCACCCTCTGGAAAGATGACCTTGCTCGCTTCCCCCATCTGCTGCTGGATAGCCTGCTTACATTCATCCTCGATCTGCTGCGCTCTGGCAAGATCTTCCCGTGCAACCAGTAACTCGGTGAACACCTGGCACAAGTGCGGATCTTCGCTGAGATCCAGCACATCACCGCTGTCTTGTGGGTAGAGGTACTTCAGTGCTTTGCCGGATGACTCCGATCCATCAGACGGTGGCGGTGTATCCGTTTCCACGTAATGCCAGAAACGCCGCTCCAGTTCGATCAAGCGGGCAATGAGTTCGTCATCCCGTTCGATCCGGTGAATGCGGATTTCCTGTCCGCAGATCAGCACACAGACATCTGCAGCGGGTTTACCGGTTACAGCGAGCTGGTGTTGCACCTGGCACTGCACATACTCCGGCACACCCTCTCGCCACAGTTTTGCTCCCCATTCCCCGGCTGTCTTGCATTCGAGGATCTGCACATCCGGTGCATTCACCACGGAATAGTCCAGGTTGGCCAGCATCCAGTGCTTGTCCGGATCCGGGTGTTGCAGCACCGCATTGACCTT
>DAOMGA010000206.1:0-3734 GCA_035430085.1 Pseudomonadales bacterium | reverse complement strand
GTCAGATAGCGTTCGTCTAACGTTTCATCGTAGCGCTGAAAACCACTGTCAGCCCGCAGAATTGTCCATTCACCGTCCACATGTTGTGAAGCAATGAAAATATCGCGCATAGTCTTGCGTTGATCCCCAATCTCACCCGTGTAGATAACGCCATGACGCGCCCGTAACTGCAAAAATTTTCCCTCTTCAATCAAATCCAGTTCACTACGGCGTTTTTCATTATTCAACATGCTCTCGACATGCTGGAATCCGGCCGGACTGACATACAGTGTTAATACGCCTGTCAGGATTGACACGGGCACAATTGCCAGGCCGCTGGCACGCAACAATCGGGCAATGCTCACACCCGACGCGTGCAACACGCTGATTTCATTTTCGACGTACAGCCGACCAAACACCAGCAAGATACCCAAAAACAAACCAAGCGGCAGGATGCGCTCCAGAATATTAGGAGCACGGTACAGCAACAGCGAAAAGATGATATCGGCAGAAATTGTGCCAGTAGCTGCATCAACCAGGTACTTGGCAAAGCGACCAGAAAGAAAAATCAGCAACAGGATAAGGGTGACCGCTGCAGTGGTCTGCAGTATCTCGCGTGCCAGATAGCGGGCAATTATTGAAGGCAATGGCATCACGGGGCAAATAATCGAGTTTTAAGGCTAACGGACAGAGCGTAGACTATACCAGCCTTTCCCCCTGCCCTGAACCCGCCACCCAAGAAGGAGCCCATCTTCATGCTGACCATCAGCACCCAAGCAGTGAATGCGTTGACCTGTCATACAGCCTGTCTTGTTCTGCCTGCATTCCACGGCAAGAATAAATTTTCCATCCATGCAACAGGCGAACTGCGCTCACTGGTCAGTCAGCTGCAAAAACGCGGTGACATTACCGGCAAGGCAGGCGAGTCATTGCTGTTACCGCATGTCGGTCATATCGCAGCAGAACGGCTATTGCTCGTCGGCGTGGGTAACGATGCCAGCCTGACTCGCACCCAGTATATTGCCATGCTGTCACATATCACTGAACACCTGCGCAAGACCAAGGTGAAAGATGCTGTATTGCTGCTGGATGAAATCACTGTACAAGAGCGTGACAATATCTGGCGCGCCGAGATAGCAGCACAAATGATCAGTAACAGCCTGTACCATTTCGATACACTAAAAAAAGAAAAACATACGCATGCGCTAAAAAAACTGGTTTGGCAACACAGTGAAAAAAAGCAGCAGAAAACTGTCGAACAAGCGCTGGCAACCGGCAAATCAATTGCCTCTGGTATGGCACTGACCAGAGAAATGGGCAATTTACCCGGCAACATCTGTACACCAGGCTACATGGCAAGCCAGGCACAACAACTGGCGCGCGGCAAAAAAAATCTGTCTGTAAAAGTACTGGAAGAAAAACATATGCAGGAACTGAAAATGGGTTCATTGCTATCAGTTTCAGCGGGCAGTGACGAGCCTGCTAAATTAGTCATCATGGATTACAAAGGCGGCGCAAAAAATGCGAAGCCTGTTGTATTGGTCGGCAAAGGTATCACTTTTGACACAGGCGGCATCAGCCTAAAGCCCGGTGGCGGAATGGAAGAAATGAAATTTGATATGTGCGGCGCAGCCAGCGTGATAGGCGTGATGAAAACAATTGCCGAGCTACAACTCCCATTGAATGTCATCGGGATGTTGGTGTGCGCTGAAAATATGCCGAGTGGTCGCGCCACCAAACCTGGCGACATTGTCACAAGCATGAGCGGCAAAACCATAGAAGTCATCAACACAGATGCGGAAGGTCGTCTGGTGTTGTGCGATGCACTGACTTATGCCGAGCGATTTAACCCCGCTGCCGTTATCGATATCGCAACATTAACCGGCGCATGTGTCATTGCGCTCGGCAATCACGCTAGTGGCTTGTACAGTAATCGTGACGAGCTGGGCAAACAGTTGCTTGAGGCAGGGCAACAAGCAGAAGACAAAGCCTGGCAAATGCCACTGTGGGAAGAATATCAGCAACAACTTAAAAGTCCGTACGCGGATGTCGCTAATGTTGGCGGTCGCAATGCCGGCTCTGTCACTGCTGCGTGTTTTCTGGCGCGCTTTACCGAAAAATATCCATGGGCGCACCTTGATATTGCAGGCACAGCATGGAACAGTGGCGGTCACAAAGGTGCAACAGGAAGACCCGTACCGTTATTGGTGAGATTCCTGCGTTCATTTTCACAGACAACCTGAAATATTGTAATCACATCAATGACACGTGTAGATTTTTACATTTTGCCTCAAACGGAAGATCAAGCGCGCTGGCAATTCGCCTGCCGCCTGGTTGATAAGGCGTGGCGATTAGGTAACCGGCTGTTAGTACATACCGCTAACCATGATATTGCACAAAAAATTGATGCTCTATTATGGAACTTTAACGCAAACAGCTTTTTACCGCATGAAATACTGCCCGCTGTAAAGCAGACTCCCGTACATATTAGCTGGAATGAAGAAAGCGGACAGCATCACGATCTTTTGATTAACTTATCCGATGACATTCCGGTTTTTTTTAGTCGATTTGAACGTGTCGCTGAAATCGTGACGCAGCAGCCTGAGCAATTGAACATCAGTCGCGAGCGATACCGCTTCTACCGCGAACGAGGTTATGAACTACAAATTCATGACATGGCCAAACGCACATGACATCAACTAGCAAAGACAAACGCGATGCGATGCTTGGTGAGCTGGAGTCGATACGCCGGCTGCTACAAGAAGATTCACAAGACGATCAAGACAGGGATTTATTGGTAAACGCCAGTAACATTCCCATATTGATGCCGGAACTGGATATTCCCACGTTACTGCCTGATGGTAGCAACCACTCTGCTCATATTCCTGTTTTAACTGCCAACCCGCTGGACACCATGCGTGTGGCTGCAGCAAAAGTTGCAGCAAACGCAGTGCGCCATCACCGTAATACAGGAAAAGAAACACCCACCCCTGCGTCCGAAAATATTGCGCAAAAAAATACAGAACAGTTAGTGGATGACATAGTACGTAACGCACTGCCACGTATAGAAACACTGTTGAGAGAAATAGTGCGGGAAGCACTGGAGAAAGAAAAACCATAAAGGAAACTTTTCAGACTACACGCCCTGATTCACGGCTTAACTTCTCCTGTCTGTAACGCCTTCAATACTTCAGCTGCTACCAATGCGTTACCTTGTGCCGTGGCATGGCCATCATGCAAAAGCAAATCAGGGCATGTAATTGGCCCCTCCGCGCAACGTGCTATAAATAATGGGGAGAGATCAATCAATGGCACAGCTTGCATTTCTGCAACTGCTTTTAGCCATTTGTTCGCACCGGGATAAAAACCCCAGTTCGAAGGATAGGTCAATAAATAAACTTTTGTATCGCGCACACGCGCCATCTCAACCATTGCCTGCAAATTTTCAGATAATGCATTGCGATTTCGAGCCGGTTCTCCCTGCAGAGTTCCGAGATAAAATGCATCCCCATCCATGCGCACCAAATGTTGTTCAATATTATTCACATCAACAGCACTACCATCGCGCTTGGAACCAAAAGTCATATTTTCCTGAGCAATACGACTGCGCGACCCAATCAAGTAAAAACGATACAGACGGCTGTGATTTTTAATCCAGTCCAGCGCACTCCCTGTCTGCGCTGGATTGACCGATTCCAACGGCGTCCATAAATCATTGAATCCCACCGTGATCAACACAATATCCGGCGCTAATT
>DAOMGA010000205.1:0-3746 GCA_035430085.1 Pseudomonadales bacterium | reverse complement strand
AGTAAAACGTTGATGGATCGCGCCGAGGCGTAGATCGAAGCAAAAGTGAAAAGAGTATCGCAATATTAAAAGACGTTAGAGTAATAAACTGGTGCAAGCCGTTGTCAGCGCGGCAAACACCCCTTCCGGTACGGAGTGCTTTGGCCACTGACCGATCAAACGGTTATCAACAAACCCGCGCAATGTGGCAAAAAAGATTTGTCTGGCCGCCGCACTCCCTGCATGGTCTTCCGCGAATTCCGGAAATATTCCCTGCCATAGCACGGCCATACGTTCAGCCCAGCGGCTGACATAAGCTTGTGTATCCAGGGTCAGCTCGGGATCGCGCACCAGATTGACCAACAATTCCATGGTGGCGAGATAGGCGGGGTGATTCAGCAACTCCCACAGGCTATCCGCCAATAGCGTCAGTCGTTCTGGCACCGGTTTCCCCTTGCCGCGCTGGGCGATCTGGTCGAGTTCCAGCACGTAAGCGTCAATGATGCTCTCCAGTACGGCGCGGTAGATACCGGCACGATCACCAAAATGGTACTGGATGACGCCCCAACTCAAGCCCGCCTCGCGTGCAATGCGGTTACTGGTCGCCCGGTGGTAACCCTCGGTAGAAAGGCAGTGGATGGCGGCATCGATAACAGCCTGCCGGGTTTTTTCACTCGTTCGTGATATGGCTTTGTTGGTCATGAGCGTTAGCGGTTTGTTGTGTTGACAATAGAATTATAGCTTGTACTATAAATTTTAGTTAGTGCCAAGCGCCGCAACAGTATTAACCCTACCCAAACAGACAGGAAACCTCCGGATGCCTTACACACGCGAAGAACTCGAAAAAACCATGGATATCTGGCTCAAAGCCAACCAGAAAGCTGAAGAAACCGGTGATTGGCGTTGTCTGGCAGACAGCTATACCGAAGATTGTTACTACGCCTGGGATATTCCTGGCGGCTTGTATGAAGCGCGTGGCCGGGAAAACATTCGCGCAACCTGTGTGGGTGATGCCATGGATCCTTATGCGGGTTGGACGTACCCGTACGAAAAAATTGTGATCGACGAGAAAAAAGGTGAAGCGTTTTGCTGGTGGTGGCAAGTGCCGCCCAAAGGTTTAAAAAATGCTGACGGCTCACCGATGCGTGTTATTGGGGCATCGTGGTTCAAATATGGTGGCAACCACCAATGGAAAGAGCAGCGCGATTTCTATGATTTCCAGAAGACGATGGAGTTTATCGATCAGTGCGCCGATAAAGGCGTGTTGAGCCCACTGGCGATGGAGCGTCGTCAGGAACGCAACAAGATGATGATCAAAATGCTGGAAGCGCGTCTCGATTATCTGAAAAAAAGTGTTGGTGAGGCATGAGCAAATCCATACCAAAAGCCAGCGGCGCAAAACCGGAAGTTGGTCACATGGAAGAATATCAGGCCAATCAACCGGCGTTTTTGAAACGTATCCGTGCCGAATGTGGCGATCTGGCTGAATACAATCTGATGGGGCAGCCGCATGTGCTGATGAGTGGCCCTGATGCACAGGAAGCGTGGTGTCGCGCGCCGGATGAAGTGCTGGGGCAGTCGGCAGCTTACAAAGGTGTGGTGCCGATTTTTGGCAAAGGCGTGTTGTTTGATACTTCGCTGGAACGTCTGAAACAGCAATTGAAAATTCAGGTTGATGCGCTGCGTTACCAGAACATGAAAGCCTACGCACAAGTCATTGCCGATGAAGTGCGTGATTTCACCAACAACTGGGGCGAAAGTGGCGAACTGGAAATGGTGGATGAATTTCTGCGCATGACGCTGTATACATCCACCAGTTGCCTGTTAGGTGTGGATTTTCGTCGTAACATGACGGATGAATTCAGCGAGTTATATCGCGATCTGGAACATGCTGTCATTGCGATTGCGTTTATTGATCCTTATTTGCCGCTGCCGGAATTTGAAGCGCGGGATAAAGCGCGTGCGCGCCTGGGTGAAATTGTTGAGGATATTGTTGCCAAACGCCGTGCATCCAGAGAAGAGTATAGTGATGCGTTAAACACGTTTATGACGGCAAGCTACACTGATGGTACGCACATGTCGCCGCATGAAATTACCGGCTTGTTGATTGCTACTATGTTTGCCGGACATCACACCAGTTCTGGTACAGCAACCTGGATGCTGATCGAATTTTTGCGTAATCCACAGTTTATGGAAGAAGTAAAACAGGAATTAGCTGAAGTGTTTGCTGATGGCGGAGAAGTATCTCATCACGCCATGCGCGGCATGCCAAAAATGGAAGCATTTATTCGTGAAGTGCTGCGTGTACATCCGCCATTATCTACACTGATTCGCGTGGTAGAACAGGATTTTGATTACAAAGGCACAGTGATTCCGAAAGGTTATCGCGTGGTGATGTCACCGGGTGTGGCGCACAAGATCGCCGAAGTATTTCCTGATCCGGAAAAATTTGATATGCACAGGCCTGAACCGGAACATCTTTTTGCATGGGTGGCATTCGGCGGCGGCAGACATAAATGCGCGGGTAATGCCTTTGCTATTTTGCAATTGAAAGCTATTTTCGCCACCTTGTTGCTGGATTTTGATTTTTCATTGGCTGATGCAGCTGATGAATATATGGATGACCACAGTGGCATGACAGTCAAACCGAAAGCACCGATGACGGTGCGTTTTACACGCAAGAAGAAGTGAGTAGCAGCCGATGCGCATAAAAGTGGATCTGGATTTATGTCAAGGTCACAGCGTTTGCATGGAAGAATGTCCGGAAGTATTTGACGTGCGCGATCAAGCCGGAGGCTATCATCAGGTGGTAGTGTTGATGGAGCAGCCGCCAGAAGCTTTGCGTGAAAAAGTGATGAACGCTGTGCGCGGTTGTCCCAATCGCGTCATCAGTATCGAGGAATGATGTGATGCGCGTACTGGTAACCGGGAGTACCGGTTTCGTCGGCTTTCATGTGGTAAAAACATTGAAAGCCCAAGGGCATGCCGTCACCGCACTGGTGCGCGATGTCGACAAGGCTCAGCAGTTGTATGCAAAGCATGGCATAGCTATTGATGATTTTGTTATCGGTTCTGTTACGGATAATTCTGCAATACGCAATGCCTTGCAAGCTTGTGATGGTGTGGTACATACGGCAGCCATCACGCCCATGCAGGCTAGTAGTGAGCAAGATTTGTATGCTACCAATGTAGGTGGTGTGAAAAATATTATCGGTACGGCCTGTGAGATGGGTATTAACAATGCCGTGTATGTCTCCAGTATCACAGCGATATTTAATACCGATGCCAAAAAAATGCGGGTGGATGCTCCAGTAGCTAAATCAAAACATGCATACGGCGCCAGCAAAGCGCAAGCGGAAGAATATGTGCGCAGTTTGCAGGCGCAGGGTAAGGCAGTAAAAACTGTATATCCCGGTGGAATTATCGGGCCGGATGATCCGGGCATGTCTGCCGCGCTGATGTCATTGATCTATCGCATGACGCAGGGTTTTCGCATTACCAGTGGCGGCACGCAACAAATTGATGTGCGCGATCTTGCGGCATTTATTGTTGCGCTGCTGGAGAAAAATGACAGTAAGCCCGCGCGTTATTTCACCGCCGGACACTATATGTCTTGGCCGATATTTGCAGATTTGTTGGACAATATCAGTGGTAGTATCTTGCAACGCACGGAAACCGCTGGACTGATTTTGCGTTTGACCGGCCATGTTTATGATATCAAGCGATTGTTCAAGCCTGTGCTGTCGCCTATTTCCGCCGAGACCATG
>DAOMGA010000204.1:0-3773 GCA_035430085.1 Pseudomonadales bacterium | reverse complement strand
ATTCCAAAACCGTGGGGACAGGAAATCTGGTACACAGGGATTGAAGCGCGCGGTGTATCGCAAGTTATCAGCGACAGTGGTGTCACACCACTGAGTTGGGTCATCGCACTGGATCGCCAGCGTGTGCTAGGCGCACATCAACAACCCAACTTGCTCAAGATTCTTGATCCCTTGCCGGATGAAGTATTCGGTGATTTGTATTTCGAATTGCACGAAAAAAAACGCGAGGGCTATATTGTTACCCATATTGATAGCCGTGCGTGGCCCAATGGGGTTGGTGCTATACGCTACGGTTTTTCATCCGGCAAGCGTGAGCAATTTGCCGATGAAGAGGGTTTTCTTGCGGCTTATCGAGGCGCTGTTCGCGACTACCAAAGCATACGCACTGAACTGGACAATTTGATGGATGATTTGCGCGAGCGCGATGGCATCCATCTGCTTGCCCCGGTTGCTGCAACGCAAACACAGCGTTGGCTGGATGAGCTGCCGCAGAATTTGCGATCGCACGAAGCGACATTGCGTATGCGCATGGAATCTTTCACAGAATTGCGGGAGTTGCGGGTGGGCGATGTGTTGGCGGTACCGTTACGCACGCCGCACGCTCTGCAGCATGGTGTGCGTACAGTAGAATTCCAGACGCCGGTGTATGAGCGAAAAATTCTGTCGTTTGCACAAAAAGTATTGACCCAGAATCATTGGGATACCGATGAAGCGCTAGATCTCGCGCAATTACAAACCCCGGATGATGTTGCTTTTCCGGTGTTGCTAGATACTGATGGTGTAAAAATCGAGCAGATAGTGCAGTTTGAGGATTTCACGGTGCAGCGCATTTATCTGGCACCCGGTGCCGCGCTGCAGTGCGAGACTCCCAATGCATACTGCTTGTTGATGACGGTGAGCGGCGAGGTGAGTTGCGCTACTTGTCTGCTGCAGGCGGAACAGGCTGTTTTGGTGCCAGTGAGTGTCGGCGCAATCAGTCTGCAAAACTTTTCGAGCCAACCCGCTGTAGTTTTGTTGGCAAAACCCGCGCTATGAATGATTAAAGGCAATTATCCGGTTTAGGCAAGCCGGCAATTTTTGCAGCAATTTTAGCCGGGCTGCCCGGAAACAGTTGCAGTAGATATATGCTGGTAGCCTTTTCCTTGCCCAGTTTTTCTTTCAAATATTTGGTGAATGGCCGCATGGCAGGTGATAAACCGAATTGTGCATAAAATTCGCGCAAAGCCTGAATGACTTCGTGGTGTGCTTCAGTCAGCGTAATGCCTTCTTCTGATGCAATCACTTCTGCTGCTTGAACATTCCAGTCAGCCAAGTCGCAGAGAAAACCTTCTGCATCACGCTTCATACAAACCAGCTGATCACTTTTTGATGGCTGCAAGCCAGCGCTACAAATTGATTGTCATCTACCGTTTGCACGCCAGCCAGCTCAGCATGCTTCAAGCCGCGAGCCAACGCATCAGCTTGTAGGCAGTAAATAGTCAAACCAGCTGCTTTAACGGTGTTGAGTGTATCGGCATCAGTAAGGTTATACGCGCCGTTTTCAATCAATAGCAAACTGTCGCCTGTTGATGCGCAGCGCAGCAAGCGTTGCAGTAGCGCGGCCTGTTCGCGGGCTGAAGCGTTCAGTGTGTGTAAAGTGCTCATAAAGCCACCACACAGTCGGCAGTTCTTATCAGTTGTTTCAATGTATCGCCGCCGATAGTTTTGGCAGTAATAGTCAAAGGCGTGACAGACAGCCCGCGCTCTTGTAGTGAAATCTTGTCAACAAAAACATCGCTGATATCGTAATAGTCCAGTGCTTGTAACATCTTGCTGGTGTCTTTACTGCTGATGGCATCAGCTTGCTGGTCTGTTGATAAATGCCATACACCATCGCCGCTAAACAAGACTTGCACGTTTTGTTCGAAGGCAGCGGCGGCCAATGCTGCATCCAGTGCTTCGCGTGTGGCAGAGCTGCCGTAAGGTGCGCGTTGCAGGATGAAAAGAATGGTCTTTAAAGTGCTCACTGACTTATCCAAAAGTGATCAGGCGATCAGCATTAATCATCGCATCGGTTAGCAAACCTAGCCCAGCTATCGGCATGTTGGTATTGGTGTTGATAATGCCGCGTTTGTTGGCAGCAGATACACACACTACGGCGTCGATGGTGTGTTCACTGCAGAGTTGCAGCCATTCAGCGGGAATGTTGTTTTCATCCTGCGGTGTGATGGTGAATTGGCTGGCGTTGTGCACGCCATCCCGGAAAAAAAACACACGCTCGATACTGTGACCATTCGCCAGTACTGCACGCGCAAAGCGCAAAGCGGTGGCAGCGCCCTGCTGGCTGAATGGTGCCGCGGTAATAAGTAGTGCAAAATTCACAATCATCAAGCCTTGAGTAACGCCAGTGTGGTGTTATAAATCGCCTTGCGGCGGAAAATAAAGTCTAGCCGTGAGCCGCCCAGTTGTCGCCACAGTGTGACAGCACGAACACCGCCCAGCAGTACTGTACGAATCTGGCTTGCCACATTATCTTGCTGTAAATATTGTGGATTGCCATTAATCTGGATGCGAAATTTGAATGTACTCAGTGTGTCTGAATACAGCGCAGCGATGCTGCTGATAATCTGGCTATTGGTTTCGCTGCCGTGCATGTCGGCTTGTTTCTGGATCTGCATGATGCGCCGCCGCAGAGTGTCCAGCATGTCATTATCTTTTACCAATTGACGTTGCAACTGCAACAGGCTCGCGCAATAACGCAGGATTTCGCCATTGCCGTTTTTTTCAAATGTATCACGTTCAAAAATATCTCGTAACACCTGTAATCCCGGCTTCAAATGCGTCGCGTCAATAAAAATACTTTCGGTATTGTCGGCATCCAGCATCAGGATGCTGTGCACCGTGCCAGCCATAGCCGTGCTGTCCGCTTTGCCTTCACGCGCCAGTTGGCTGGCCAGCGAAGCAGACTGGGCGATACCGGCCAGTGCCAGCACTTGGTCGCTGATGGAAAACTGATTCGTAGAAGCCTGATTCATGCTTTGTCCTTTTCAATAACTTGTTCAGTGTCAATAGCGTGTTCAATGATGCCGCCGCCAAGACACACATCATCCTGATAGAAAACGATAGATTGCCCCGGTGTAATAGCGCGTTGTGCTTCATCAAAGTCTACGCGCAATCGATCGTGTGGTAGTGATGTAATGCTGCAAGCCTGATCCTGCTGCCGGTAGCGTATTTTGCAACGCAAAGTGGTGTCGCTGGATGGCTTCTCGCCGTTGATCCAGTGTAGCTGTGAACATTCGAGTGCGGATGCATACAAGGAGGGGTGATCGCCTTGTGCCACGATCAATACATTGTGTTGCATATCCTTGTCTGCGACATACCAGGGGTCTTCGGAGCCGTTTTTTGTGCCTCCAATGCCCAGGCCTTGCCGTTGTCCGATGGTGTAGTACATCAAGCCGCTGTGTTTACCAATAATGTCGCCATTGACCGTTTTCATATCGCCGGGTTGTGCGGGTAAATAGCGCTCGAGAAAATCCTTGAAGCGGCGCTCGCCAATAAAGCAGATGCCGGTGGAGTCTTTCTTTTTCGCTGTTACCAGCTGGTGTTGCTCAGCGAGTGCGCGCACAGCCGGTTTTTCCAGTTCGCCAATCGGGAACAAGGTTTTTGCGAGTGCAGCTTCTGTCACGGCATGTAGAAAATAACTCTGGTCTTTGTTCGGATCGAGACCTTTCAGTAGCTGTGTCTTGCCGTGGGTGTGGCTGATACGGCAATAATGTCCCGTAGCAATTTTCTCT
>DAOMGA010000203.1:0-3775 GCA_035430085.1 Pseudomonadales bacterium | reverse complement strand
GCGCATGCAGCAAACGCTATGGAATTTTTGTCTCTCTCGTTTGCAAGACGAGTTACCCAGCCAGCAGTTCAACACCTGGATTCGTCCACTGGGCTTGCTACCTGCAAACAGCAATGAACGCCAGCTGGCTATCAGCGCACCCAACCGTTTTATTGCTGACTGGGTCAATAATAAGTACCTGGGTCGCATGAATGAATTATTGCGGGACGAAGGGCAGCGCCAGGGCGAAAATCGCAATATCGACATTGTTATCTGTGTTGCCCAACAGCCTGCCAGCGGCGGCTATGCGCCCTCAGCCTCTATCAACGCCGTTGAATCAATCCCTGTTGCAAGCGCAGCTCCTTCACCTATGGGACTTCAACGGATGGATTACCCGGATGTGATCAGCACACCTTCTTCTCCTCGATCCACCGGCATTATTATTCCCCACACAACAAAACCCGACGTTCAGGTGGAGGGCAATATAAAACATCTGAGCGGCATCAATCGCAATTTTACTTTCGACAATTTTGTAGAAGGAAAATCCAACCAACTTGCCCACGCGGCAGCCATGCAGGTCGCTGAAAATCCGGGCAGTTCTTATAACCCGCTTTTTATCTACGGCGGCGTGGGTCTGGGTAAAACCCACCTGATGCATGCAGTTGGCAACGCGCTGCTGTTAAAAAATCCTAATGCAAAAGTTGTTTATCTTCACTCCGAGCGCTTTGTTGCCGATATGGTCAAAGCTTTGCAGCTGAAAGCAATGACGGAATTCAAACGGTTTTATCGTTCCGTTGATGCTTTATTGATTGATGACATCCAGTTTTTTGAAGGCAAGGATCAATCACAAGAAGAATTTTTTCATACGTTTAACGCACTGCTGGAAGGCGGGCAACAAATTATTCTCACTTGTGATCGTTACCCTAAAGAAGTTGAAGGGCTGGAAGAACGCCTGCGTTCACGTTTTGGCTGGGGTCTGACGATTGCTGTTGAACCACCCGAGCTGGAAACGCGTGTGGCAATATTGATGAAAAAAGCGCAAGAAGTTCGTATGGAGTTGCCGCCCGATGCTGCTTTTTTTATCGCTCAACGCATACGTTCACACGTGCGTGATCTGGAAGGCGCATTGAAGCGCGTGATTGCCCACGCCCATTTCACCGGACGAACGATTAATGTCGAACTGGTAAAAGATTCGCTGAAAGACTTGCTTGCCCTGCAAGATAAACTGGTCAGCATTACGAATATTCAATCGACCGTGGCTGAGTATTACAAGATCAAAACCAGCGACATGATGGCGAAGCGGCGCAACCGTTCGGTGGCGCGTCCACGTCAAGTGGCGATGGCGCTGGCAAAGGAATTAACCAATCATTCACTGCCTGAAATCGGTGATGCATTTGGTGGTCGCGACCATACCACTGTGTTGCATGCTTGTCGTAAAATTCGGGAGCTGCGGGATAGCAATTCCGACATGCGCGAAGATTACAAAAAACTGATGCGCGCACTCACAACATAACGCCGACAAATTGCCATAATATAGGCGGCTATTATTTACAGCATCCAAGGCGGGAGCCCGAGAACATGCAATTTACGATTTCACGTGAAGCACTGCTGAAACCCCTGCAATTAGTGGCAGGCGTCGTTGAGCGCCGCCAGACCTTACCTGTACTGTCCAATGTGCTGGTAGCCCTGCACGACGGTCAACTGGCGTTAACCGGTACCGACCTGGAAGTGGAGCTGGTAGGGCGTGTCACCGTAGACGACGAGGTTCAGCCCGGCGAAGTCACCGTACCGGCCCGCAAATTACTGGACATTGTAAAATCGCTACCCGATGCGGCAAAAATTGATTTTTCCCTTGATAATCAAAAGGTTACAATTAAATCTGGTCGCAGCCGTTTCACGCTGACCACACTGCCAGCCTCCGAATTCCCCAATGTTGAAGACAGCCCGAATACGCTCAGTTTTGACCTGCAACAAAAACAGCTGAAGCGCCTGATCGACGCCGTATCATTTTCAATGGCGCAACAAGACGTGCGCTACTACCTGAACGGCATGTTGCTGGAGATCACGCCGGAGTTTATCCGCACTGTGGCGACCGACGGGCATCGCCTCGCCCTGTGCACACTGAACACTGCAATTGAAGGTGCCAGTCCGCGTCAATCTATTCTGCCGCGTAAAGGCGTGATGGAACTGGTGCGCTTTTTAACGGACAGCGAACAGGTTGTGAAAGTGATGCTGGGCAGCAACCATCTGCGCGCCCAGACCGACGATTTTACCTTCACCACCAAGCTGGTCGATGGCAAATTTCCTGACTACGAGCGCGTTTTACCGCGCAGCGGCACCAACCTGATCCACGCCGAGCGCAACGAATTGCGGCAGGCATTTTCGCGCGCATCCATCCTCTCCAACGAGAAATACCGTGGGGTGCGCCTGATTCTGGAAGTGGGTCAGCTGATGCTGGTCGCCAATAACCCGGAACAGGAAGAAGCGGAAGAAACGGTGACTGTTGATTACAACGGCGCACCATTCGAGATCGGTTTCAACGTCAGCTATCTGGTCGACGTGTTAAATGCTCTCAGCAGCGACACCGTGCGCATTTCGTTGGCTGATGCCAATAGCAGCGCCCTGGTTGAATCGGCCGACGGTTCTGACGCCATGTACGTCGTCATGCCGATGCGTTTGTAAGTGAATGCTTCTGTAAATGACGATTAAACGCCTGCATATCAGCGGCGTTCGCAATCTGGAAAAGGTGGAAATCGATGACTGCGGCAGCGTCAACATTTTTACCGGCGCTAACGGCAGCGGCAAAACCAGCGTTCTGGAATCCCTGTTTATTCTGGCCAGAGCGCGTTCTTTTCGCAGCAGCAAACTCAACCCGGTTATCAACCATCTCGCCACGCGCTGTGTGGTGTTCGGTGAGTTACAAGACCAATCCACTATCGGTGTGATGCGTTCACGCAGCGACCAGCAGTTATTCAAGGTCAACGGCAATCCGGTGCACAGCGCCTCCCAATTAGCCGATGCGCTGCCACTACAATTAATCAATGCTGAGTCATTTTCGCTATTGGAAGGCGGGCCTCGCGTGCGGCGGCAGTTTCTCGACTGGGGCGTGTTCCACGTGGAACCTGAGTTCCTGTTTCATTGGCGCCGTATCCAGAAAGCCATTAAACAACGCAACACATTATTGCGGCACAGGGCTGGTCTTAACAAACATGGTGTTGGCAAAAATGGTAGAATTGGCGATTCAGAATTAGCGCCTTGGGATGCAGAATTGGTGCTGTGTGCAGAAGCGGTTGATGTCATGCGCGCTGCGTATATACGGCGTTTAGCACCGCATTTTCTGCATCTGTTGGGCGTATTGGTAGCATTGGAAAAACCGGAAATTCACTACCGGCGCGGCTGGTCTGATGATTTTTCATTGGCGCAAGTGCTGGAACGGGACAAGCCACGCGATAGCCAGCATGGCAGTACGCACAGCGGCCCTCAGCGAGCGGATATTGATATCCGTGTTGGCGGGCGGCCTGCAGAAGAAGTGCTGTCACGGGGGCAAGAGAAGCTGTTGGCCTGTGCCCTGATGCTAGCGCAGGGCGTGCTGTTACATGAATTGACGGGGAAGACCTGTATTTATCTGGTCGATGATTTACCTGCTGAACTGGACAGGCAACATCGACAAGCGTTATGCCAACAACTGAGTGCTATGCGCAGCCAGGTGTTTGTAACAGCGACTGACCCGGATAGCCTGCGTGATTGCTGGCCAACCGGATCGGGAACGAAATGGTTTCACGTGGAACAAGGGCAA
>DAOMGA010000202.1:0-3792 GCA_035430085.1 Pseudomonadales bacterium | reverse complement strand
GCCATGCATTCCACCATCCTTTGTCAATGCGGGCATATTACCCCGTCCCGCGCTCACCGGGTGAACCTGCATTGTTATATTCCGTCCAATATTGCTCATGAGAAGGCGCGTGTATTTTTGGCTCATTGGCTTCAGCTTAACCCTCAACCTTAGTGGGGTATAATCAGGGGTATCATGAGAATAGCTATTAGAAATATTATTTATAATCAAACAGTTACTACACAATGGGCGGCATGATGTAAGCGCCCTGCTTTTGCTAGATAAAAAAACCCGCTCCGGCGGGTTTTTTTATATCCTGAGAATATCGATAAGGAGAAATGCCATGACCACTACCGTCGCCATTCTCGGCGCCAGCGAGAACCCGGAGCGCTATGCCAACAAGGCTCAAACCAGACTGATGGAACACAACTATCGCGTCTTGCCCGTCTCGCCTACTGGCAAAACAGTGCTGGGTGTGGATGGGTTCAGAAATCTAAGTGAGATCACAGAGCCGGTGGACACCGTAACCCTGTACGTCGGGCCGAAAAACCTGCGACCGCAGTTGGATGACTTGCTGGCACTGAAACCGCGCCGCGTCATTTTCAATCCCGGCACGGAAGATCAGGCTATGCAGGAAACACTGGAAAAAGCTGGCATCCATGTGGTGGAAGCCTGCACGCTGGTGTTGCTCAGCATCGACCAGTTTGATGTGGCTTGATTGAACAGGAACAACAAGAACCAGAAACGAAAACGCCCCGACTAGCGGGGCGTTAACAGAACAGGAACGCTCTGGATAATCAGGCCATTGCCTTGATTTGTGCGCTCAAGCGGCTCTTGTGACGAGCGGCCTTGTTCTTGTGGATCTGGTCTTTGTCAGCGATGCGGTCGATGACAGGCACAGCAGCAGTGAAAGCTGCTTTTGCTGCTTCTTTGTTGCCGCTCTCGATAGCCAGTACCACTTTCTTGATGTAAGTGCGCACAGTAGAGCGCAGGCTGGCATTGTGATCACGGCGCTTGTCGGCCTGGATGGCGCGCTTCTTGGCTTGCTTGGTGTTGGCCACGTTAAAACCTCAATGATTTGATGCAAATTCAGGACGCGCAAATATGCCGTCTCACCCCGCCGCTGTCAAGCAAAATCAGCCTTTAACGCCTTGTTGTCATTGCTTTAAAAGGGGGCGTTGTGTAGAGTTCGCGCTCCCCGATTTCGGGGTTTGGTGAGATGGCCGAGCGGTTTAAGGCGCACGCCTGGAAAGTGTGTGTACGTTAATAGCGTACCCAGGGTTCAAATCCCTGTCTCACCGCCATATGCTTATTTTCTGATGTCCAAGAAAATCCTGAAAGCCCGCGTAACTGCGGGCTTTTTTGTGTCTGGTATTCTGTGGTGATTTCTTGCCAGCTCATCACAGGGAGAAACCGGCGACCATACACCTGTGTGGATTACAATTACTGTATGAACACTGTTATCAGTTTTAGCCCCATCTCAAACCAGTCTGCACAAATTCTGGTTTTGGGTAGTATGCCCGGCGTGGTATCGCTGCAAGCCAACCAGTATTACGCCCATCCACGCAATGCATTCTGGCGCATCATGGCCAATATCTACGGTTTCAATGCAGAGTTGCCCTATGAGAGCCGGGTGGAACAACTAAGGGCATCGGGTGTCGCAGTGTGGGACGTCCTGCACACCTGCATACGTCCCGGCAGCCTCGATAGTTCCATTGAAAAAGGCTCGCGAGTTCCCAACGATTTCCAGTCATTCTTCAAGCAGCACCCAAGCATCAAACTGGTCGGCTTTAACGGTGCTGAATCAGAAAAAAGTTTTACTGCCTATGTTCTCCCCCATCTGGACACCGGCAATATCAGGTTCGTGCGCCTGCCTTCATCAAGCCCGGCACACGCCATCCCGCTTGAGAAAAAAATTGCATCATGGCAGCTAGCATTGAGCCTTAAATAATTGGCAGACAAAAATCATGATTGACGATCTTTTTGCCGCTGAAATGGAACCGTCTGAATCCAGAATCACAATAGCAATGTCAGATGCAGATGTCGTTTATTTTCCCCGTCTGTTTAATTCAGCCGAAGCCGATTCCTTGTTTGAACAACTGCGACAGCAAGTGATGTGGAAACAGGAAACGATCACGCTATACGGTCAAGTACATGACCTTCCAAGATTGACAGCCTGGTACGGCGATCCCGAAAAAATATATACCTATTCCGCCATCACAGCGCACCCGCTCGAATGGATTGCGCCGTTGTTAGACATCAAGTATCGCATCGAGTCAGTATCCGGGTGTTCTTTCAATAGTGTTTTATTAAATCGATATCGCAACGGATCAGACAGTGTTGCATGGCATTCAGACGATGAATACGAACTAGGGAAAAACCCAGCCATTGGATCGGTAAGCTTTGGAGAAGCCAGACCGTTCCAGATGAAGCACAAATTCCTGGATGAAAAACACAAACTATTACTGGAACATGGCAGCTGCCTGTTGATGAAAGGCACTACACAGCATTACTGGTTACACCAGATCCCGAAATCAAAACGTGTGCTGGGCGAACGAATCAATCTTACATTCAGAAAAATCATTTAAACACGCCTTTCACGACGACCTTGATGCGCCAATCAATGTTGTTTTGTGATCAGCGCTGATAAATACCGAAATTATTAAGATACTAGGCGGCGCATTCTAAAAATAACCCCTATAAATGAGCCTCGCAGTAACGCTCGGGGGAGCAGCCATGATTACCGATTATGTTCTATGGGGCGTATTATTCTTACTGCTGGGCGGCTCGATTTTTGCAGTAGTATTGATGGCTAAATAGTTTTAACCAATCGTGCTCTTGCTCTGTGTGTAAATGCCATATACAGTTTTGGTCATACACACAATAAGAGCGCTTGCCATGAAATCTACGTTCTATCGCTCCATACTCTGCACATTGATGGTCTCTATGCTGCTGATCGGCTGTGCTGCACCTGATAATTCACCACCAGCCAGAGTAGTGGATGGCACTACTGAAGACAGTACTGTGACAAGTCTGGACAGCATCATGAACAGCTTGCCCTCAATGGAGCACTGCACGCTACGCGTAGCCGTTGCACGCATCCGACTTGGCGATGGCGCACTCAATACATACGGCAACCTCGGCAAAAAAATCAACGGCATGACGGCACAACAAGTCATCGATTTTTCCCAGCAGTATCCCGCACTGTCATTAGCTCAAGCGCAATGCATGCCGTAAATTGTGCAGATGAGGCGTCAGTTAACGTAAAACACTATCAAGCAATCGCGAAGCCATAGCCTGCGGGCGCTCTAACATCGCTTCCAGTTGAGCGATTTTTGCTGCGCACATTTGTTCACGCGGCTCGAGGGGCGGTTCAGGAAATTTTCTTTTGGCCAACTGTTCTGTAACAGCTTCGCCAAATTGCTCCTCAACCGTTTTTTGCACCTCGCGATATTCCAGTGCTGCAGTATTAAACTCCACCGGTTTATCACCCGATGGTCGCTCATGACGCATACCCTGATCTGCTGACTCGTACAACGCGATAACTGCCTGCTGAAACGCCTGAGTGTTTTCCGCGCTAAAAGCATTCGTCAGCGTTGCCTGGTCCAACGGCTGCGTGATAGGCAACGCCTGGTAACACAAGACAGGGTCTTTAGCCTGCAGTTCCTTAAGTGAATTAGCCGTCACCCGCGCCCACAGCAGATGATTTTTCTGATCGGCAAAACCGAGACGATAATTTGCCAGCTCAACCAGCAACGTTCGCGCCTGCACAAAGGCTTCCGGCAATGTTTTCCCTTGCGCCAGCTGCAATAC
>DAOMGA010000201.1:0-3808 GCA_035430085.1 Pseudomonadales bacterium | reverse complement strand
TGTTTTTGTGCCGCTATTCACTTCAATGTTGTGTATCCATGGTGTGAACCGCACCCCGTACTGGTCGCGTAAGCGGCCAGCTGTATTCACGGCTGTTGCGGCAAACTGCTGCGTTTTTTGTATATCAGCACCGGGTGACATGGCGTGTAAATCATTCGCCAACATGTGAATTCTTGCCTGCTGTTCTGCGACGGTTTCCGGTTGGTGTGCGCAACCACTCAATAGCGTTATGGCAAATACAACAGCGAGCCAGTATTTCGAAGCATTCATAATGCCGGCATGGTTGCTTGCGTAGTTGGTTGCATGGGCCAGCGTGATTGCAGGGGTAAATCCTGATAGTTGGTGATGCGTTTTGCAGGATCGGTGAGCAGCGGCAACAATTCATTGCGCACAAAAATCATGTTGGGTGATAACAAACGGTTGTAGGGAAGCGCGGTGAAATTTTCCAGCACAAAACCGTTTTCCTTGTGTATCAAGGTATAGCCGTAAGGCTCCAGCGTTTTACCCAGTTTCTGATTCATGTCGTTCAGATCGTAAATAATATCGGGTGGCGCAATGCCGCACTGTTGTTCCAGTTGTGGCAAACGTTCAAAAAACTCACGGTAACCCCAGAAAAGACCTTGAGGAGAGCGGGGAATATCCTGCAATAGCGGACACAAGGTGAGACTGCTTTCCACCAATCCGCGCAAGTCACGAAAATGCACGTCGCCATAGAAGCGGCTGGCGGTGTAGTAAAACACCATGCCGGCCTGACCGGACATCAACTGCACCGGTCGCTGTAATGATTGCTGAAAAACCGGAATGATTTCTGCCAGCCTGTCGATGACAGCCATGTCCCGCAGATGTTCCTGATTCAGTTGTTCAAAGAGACTGTACTGCGCCGTGTGTGACGGGGTGATGCGGCTTTGCACCCATACCGGCATGCCGTGTGAGGTGCTGGCGATAATCGGGTACTGGATAGCCAGTTGCAGCGCCACCAGCACTGTGATGATGCCATGGGCGATCGCAGGCCGGTTGAACGACTGGAGGCAATGCAGAACCAGCAGACTGGCCGGGATAATGACAGGCACCAGAAACCGTCCGGCTTGCATCCAGTCACCACCCGCCGTCCAGACGAACCCGGTATACACCATGAAGCAGCAGAGCGTGATGGTCAGTAGTGTGTTGTCGACGGAGGCTTTGCCTTTGCACCAGCGCAGGAATAGCTGCCAGGCGCTGACGATAGCGATCAGCAAGGCAAGCGGCATGACGGGGTTTTGCAAGCATCCCACGAGCATATAGCGGGTGCCGCGTTGTAGTTGCGGCAGAAGATCGCCACCTTGTTTGGCAACAGCGGGAATCGGCAACCACGAACCAAAATACAGGTGTTGCCAGATAAACAGTGCCGCGGCGGCTGTTATCGACAGCGCTAGTAATGCTAGACAGCGTTGGCGTTGATTCGGCTGGCGCCAGTAGAGCAGGGTGAGTGCCAGTGACAGTGCGACAATGACAACCGGCATTTCCGGACGTACCAGCACCAGTGCCAGCGTGATCAGGGTTAGCTGTACGAAGGTTGTGCCTTGCGGTGAGTTACTGGTCAGCCACTGCGTCCAGATGGTGATGCCCGCGAGCAGGCAGAACGCCGTCAACGGTGCACCCATGCCGCCGAACGTCCACAACAGGAAGCTGCTACTGCTCAGTATCAGCCAGGGCATCCAGCCAGCGAGGGTAGGAGCGACCTGCCGTGCCAGTCGCGTACCCAGAAGACAACATCCCAATGCCGCACTGATATCCACCAGATAGCCGTGCGTCACCAGATGCAGGGGAGATAGTTGCGTCAGTATGGCAGTGAGAAAGTCCTGCAGCAGGCTGGTGGTTTGCTCCACACGCTCGCCGTTGTAGTTCACCAGTTCACCGCGAGTGAGCAGGGTGTGGACGTTCCAGAAGTTGATGTGGGAATCGTCGTGGCCGGTGGAGCCGTAAACCAGAAAACCCAGCCAGAGCAACAGCCCCGACAGCAGTGCAGTGACAGCATGTCGGGTCATTGCATGGGCGGGGAGGCTGTTCATCAGAGTGCGCGAATGGCGTCCATCTGCTCGCACAATGTGTTCAGGGCGCGTTCGTTTTCAGCCAGTTTGTCGCGGTCTTTGGCGATGACTTCCGCCGGCGCTTTGGCAACAAAACTTTCATTGCCGAGTTTGCTGTGGATACGCTCGCAATCTTTCTGCAGGCGTTCAATTTCTTTTTGCAAACGGGCGAGTTCTGCATCCTTGTCGATGAGATCACTCATCGGAATCAGGATTTCCAGATTGCCAGCGAGTGCAGTGGCACACAGCGGTGCAGTGTCACCCGCATTGAGCCAATCAATACTGGCAATGTTAGCGAGCTTCATCAGGAATAATTGATTGGCTGCAAGTCGTGAGCGATCGCTGTCATCACCATTGCGCAAGAAGACGGGCAGTTGTTTGCCCGGCGGAATATTCATTTCGCCGCGAATGTTGCGGATGCCGAGAATGATTTGCTGCAACCAGGTGATATCAGCACAGGCTTGTGAATCAATTTTGTTGCTATCAGCTTGCGGGTAACGCGCCAGCATGATGCTGTTTCCAGTTGCTCCAGCGAGTGTTTTAACGCGTTGCCAGATTTCTTCCGTGATAAACGGCATCATCGGATGCATCAGGCGCAAGCTGGCTTCCAGCACGCGGATCAAGGTGCGGCGTGTGCCTTTTTTCTGCGCATCAGTGGCGTTGGCATCATTCAATACCTGTTTGGATAATTCCAGATACCAGTCGCAGTATTCATTCCAGAAAAACTCGTACACGGCTTGGGTTGCCATATCAAAACGGTATTGCGCAATCGCATCAGCTACGGATTTTTCGGCTTCTTGCAGGCGTGAAATAATCCAGCGATCCGCTACTGATAACTCATAGTCGGTTGAACCATCCTGCCCGCAATCCTGACCCTCACTATTCATCATGACATAGCGCGAAGCATTCCAGATCTTGTTGCAGAAATTGCGGAAGCCTTCGATACGGCCAACATCAAATTTGATATCGCGTCCAGTGGAAGCTAGTGACAAAAATGTAAAGCGCAGTGCGTCAGTGCCGTAGGCGTTCAGACCCTCAGCAAACTCCTTGCGCGTGGCTTTGGCAATTTTTTCTGCCATTTGTGGCTGCATCATGCCGCTGGTGCGTTTGGCGACCAGGGATTCCAGATCAATGCCGTCAATAAGATCAATCGGATCGAGCACATTGCCCTTGGATTTGGACATCTTCTGGCCCTGTGCATCGCGCACCAGGCCGTGTACGTACACGGTTTTGAACGGCACTTGCGGCGTGCCATCTTCGTTTTTCACGAAGTGCATGGTCATCATGATCATGCGGGCAACCCAGAAGAAAATAATATCGAAGCCGGTAACCAGTACATCCGTCGAGTGAAAGGTTTTCAGTTCTGGCGTATTTTCTGGCCAGCCGAGTGTGGAGAATGTCCACAATGCGGATGAAAACCAGGTGTCGAGTACATCGTCATCCTGTCTTAATGAAATGTTAGCAGCGAGATTGTGTTTGCTGCGTACTTCCGCTTCGTTGCGGCCAACAAAGACATTGCCGGCATCGTCATACCACGCAGGAATGCGGTGTCCCCACCACAGCTGGCGTGAAATACACCAGTCCTGAATGTCGCGCATCCACGAGAAATACATGTTCTCGTATTGCTTCGGTACGAATTCGATGCGGCCATCTTCTACCGCAGCAATTGCTTCTTTCGCCAGTGGTTGTGTGCTCACATACCATTGATCGGTGAGCCACGGTTCGATCACCACGCCGGAACG
>DAOMGA010000200.1:0-3823 GCA_035430085.1 Pseudomonadales bacterium | reverse complement strand
TGCACTGAGTGACAGGTTGATCAGGATAAAGTGTTGTACAGGCAGGTTTTACCTTGAGCAATCACGTGCGCGTCATTACCATGTCCTTCTTTGCAAAACCAGTCTGAAGAGAGGTGTAGTGCGATGATTACAGGTAGCATGGTGGCACTAGTGTCGCCGATGCATGATGACGGCACGCTAGACTGGAAGGCACTTGAATCACTGGTTGAATGGCATATTGATCAGGGTACCAATGTGTTGGTCGCAGTAGGGACGACGGGTGAGTCGGCGACGTTGAGTTATGACGAGCACATTGCTGTCATCCGCCGGGTAGTGGAGCAAGTGCGTGGACGCATTCCTGTTATGGCAGGTACGGGTGCAAATTCCACATCCGAAGCCATTGAGCTGACTGCCGCAGCCAAAACAGCTGGTGCAGATGCCTGCCTGCTGGTGACGCCTTATTACAACAAGCCTACCCAGGAGGGTTTGTACCTTCACCATAAGGCTATTGCCGAGGCAGTAGCTATTCCGCAGATGTTGTATAACGTGCCTGGACGGACAGCCTGCGACATGTTGCCGGAGACTGCTTTGCGGCTGGCAAAGGTGACCAATATTTTTGGCATCAAAGAAGCCACAGGTGACCTTGAGCGTGCCCGAGCCATTATTGATCACGCGCCCGCTGATTTTTTTGTCTATTCCGGTGATGACGAGACAGCGGTTGAGCTCATCCTGATGGGTGGTAAAGGTGATATTTCCGTCACTGCCAATGTTGCCCCTGCTCTGGTGGCGAAAATGAACCATCTGGCGCTCGCTGGCAAGGCGGTGGAAGCTCGCGCAATTAATGAACGTCTGATGCCTGTGCACGGTGCAATGTTTGTAGAAGCTAACCCGATACCCGTTAAATGGGCGCTGGCTAAAATGGGTAAAATCAGCGGCGGCATCCGTTTGCCATTGACGCCATTGTCCGTCAGTTACCATCAACGTGTGTGTGACTCCCTGCAAGCCGCTGGTCTGCTTTAATGAGATATCTTCGTATGTGGAATAAAACAATAGCCATTTTTGTCACCGCCGTCATGGTGCTTCTTCTGTCGGGCTGCGACACGCTTTTTGGTCCGGAGGGATATTTTCGTGACAGGGCAGACGATTATCTCAAAGCGCAGACTATTGAGCCCATCATGCTGCCTGAAGGTGTGGAAGGTGAAAATCTCGGGCAATTGTTTGTTGTGCCACCGATTAAAAACACCGGTTCTTCAGCAGCTGTCGCTTTTGAAGTGCCACGACCAGCCAGCTCTGAAGCCTCATCAGAACTGCGCAATGAAGTAAAAATCCAGATATTGGGTGACCGTCGCTGGATCGCAGTGAACAGTGCTCCCGGAGTCGTGTGGCCGCGAGTATTGGCATTCCTGTCTGAGAAAGGTTTGAGTGTTGCTGCAGAGACGCCTTCCCAAGGCATTATCGAGACAGATTGGCTGACATTGAAAGATGATGCATCAGGCAAAGATCGTTATCGAATTCAGCTACAGCAAGGTATACGTGCCAATACTACTGAGGTGCATGTATTGCAGATCAGCTACACCTTGGCTGCCTCTTCGGGTGGTGATGTGGCATGGCCCGCAAAGTCCGCTGATCAAACGCGTGAGGAATGGATGGTGAAAGAAATATCAGCTTACCTGGCTAAGGAAGACACCACCGGATCATCAATGCTGGCACAGGCGATTGGCACTAATGGCAATAAAGTTGATCTGGTCTCTTCTGCCGACCCATATCTTGCTATGAAAATGGACGCTGCCCGCGCTTGGGCTTCTGTAGGCGGTGCGCTTAACCGTGATGGTTTCCACATTGAAAGTGCTAATCGTGAACAGGGTAAATGGCATGTGACTTATTCTACAGCGCAGGCAAAATTAGCGGCTGCGTCATCTGAAAATACGCCATCCGAAGTAGAGTCGCCTGGGGTATTCAGTCGTATTGGTAAGGCGTTTGGTATTGGATCGGATAGTGATCAAGCGGCAGACGCCGCGGGTTATCAGGTGGCTCTTCAAGAAATGGGTTCCAGCGTTGTGCATGTTTCTGTGAGCGATAATGACGGTAAGCCGTTGCCGGAACGCGATGCCGAGAGAGTGCTGCGTCTTATCTGGGCCAGTTTGCGTTGATGCGTTTTGCCTCGCTGGGCAGCGGCAGCCGAGGCAACGGTACGCTAGTGCAAGCCGGAGGAACGCTGTTGCTGATTGATTGCGGGTTTCCGTTGCGTGTGACGGAGGAGCGTTTGTCCCGCTTGGGCGTCAGGCCGCAGGATTTGAGAGCGGTGTTGGTAACACATGAACATGGCGATCACTGTAATGGGGTTCGTGTTCTGGCAAACCGTTACAAAATTCCGGTATACATGACTGCCGGTACTGCCCGGGCTCGACAGTTACTGGATGTTCAGCACAACATCACGATTGATAGCCATACGTCCTTTACCATTGATGATGTCACCATCCAGCCTGTTGCTGTGCCGCATGATGCAGCAGAGCCTGTGCAATATGTATTCGATTGGGCGGGCAAGCGTCTGGGTGTATTGACGGATCTGGGCGTTATCACGCCTTTTGTGCGCGACCATTACCGTCGTTGCGATGCCTTATTGCTGGAAAGTAATCATTGTGTTGATATGTTAGCGCGTGGTTCCTATCCGCCATCGCTCAAGCTGCGTGTCAGCGGGCGATTTGGTCACTTGAGCAATGCGCAGGCAGCCGGGTTGTTGGATGACATTGAAGTCGAACAACTGCAACATCTGGTGATTGCTCATCTGAGTGAAAAAAATAACACACTGGAACGTGTGCAAGAGAGTCTGTCAGGCGCGTTGAGCCGTGTGCGTAATGTGCTGTTTGCCTGTCAGGAAGAAGGTTTTGATTGGTTAACCATTAGCTAGAGAGTTGAGAGAGTAAATATGTCGATAGTAAATTTGAACGTAGAAAAACAGGCTGAGCTGTACAAAGGTAAAGCAAAAACTGTTTATGCCACTAATGATGCGCAGCGCCTTATTCTCCTGTTCAGGAACGACACGTCTGCTTTTGACGGAAAAAAACTGGCGCAACTAGATCGTAAAGGTATGGTAAATAATCGCTTCAATGCATTCATCATGGAAAAATTGCAGTCTCAAGGTATTCCGACGCACTTTGAAACTTTGTTAAATGATCAGGAATGTCTGGTCAAAAAACTAACCATGCTGCCAGTTGAATGTGTAGTGCGAAACAGGGCGGCAGGCAGTATGTGTCGGCGCCTGGGCATTAAAGAAGGAACGGTATTGAATCCACCAACATTCGAGTTTTTTTTGAAAGATGACGCATTGGGCGATCCGATGATTAATGAATCGCATATCGAGACATTTGGCTGGGCTACTAAGGCGCAGGTTGAACAGATGAAAACGATGACGTTCAAGGTGAATGAGATACTGAAAGAAATTTTTCTGGCGGGCAATATGTTGCTCGTTGACAGCAAACTGGAATTTGGTTTGTTTGATGGTGAGTTGGTGTTGGGTGATGAGTTTAGTCCGGATGGCTGCCGTCTGTGGGATAAAGATACCAATGAAAAACTGGATAAAGATCGTTTTCGTCAGGATCTGGGTGATGTAGTAGAGGCGTATGAGCAAGTGGCCCGTCGTATTGGTGTGCCGCTTTGATTGAATCGCTATGCGAAGGAAAATATGAAAACACTGCAGCTATCGACAGAGATTATCACGGCAGACCGTGTTGATCAGATAGCGTCTGTTGAAGAGAAAACGACAGATTCTTTGCTGGAATGTTTGCATATTGTTGCGCTTTATCATCGGCTGCCGTGCAATCCTGAGGTGGCAGTAGCAGGCTTG
>DAOMGA010000199.1:0-3824 GCA_035430085.1 Pseudomonadales bacterium | reverse complement strand
ATACGGCCATGAACCTTGGCTATATTGGCGAGGATAGTTGTCATGGATGCGGGTCGCTGGTAGGCGGCGGTGTCCGAAGCGTAAACATCACCACGGGTCTCTTTCTCTATGGATATTACTGAACTGCTCGCTTTCAGCGCAAAACAAGGCGCTTCGGATCTTCACTTGTCAGCAGGCTTGCCACCAATGATCCGTGTGGACGGCGACGTTCGTCGTATCAACCTGCCAGCACTCGAACACAAGCAGGTGCATGGTCTCATTTACGACATTATGAATGACAAGCAACGCAAGGACTATGAAGAATTCTGGGAAACCGATTTCTCGTTTGAAGTGCCCGGTGTTGCGCGTTTCCGCGTTAACGCGTTCAACCAGAATCGCGGCGCTGGCGCTGTATTCCGTACCATCCCGTCAAAAGTATTGACGATGGAAGAATTGGGCATGGGACAAGTGTTCAAGGATTTGTGTCACATTCCGCGCGGATTGATTCTGGTGACGGGTCCGACCGGTTCCGGAAAATCTACCACGCTGGCCGCGATGATCGATTACATCAATGACAATAAATACGAACACATACTGACAGTAGAAGATCCTATCGAATTCGTGCATCAGAGCAAAAAGTGTCTGGTGAACCAGCGCGAAGTTCACCGCGATACACTCGGCTTTAACGAAGCATTGCGTTCAGCTTTGCGGGAGGATCCGGATATCATTCTGGTCGGTGAGATGCGAGATCTGGAAACCATTCGCCTTGCTCTGACAGCGGCAGAAACCGGTCACTTGGTGTTTGGCACCTTGCACACCACCTCTGCAGCAAAAACCATTGACCGTGTGGTTGACGTATTTCCGGCAGAAGAAAAATCCATGGTGCGTTCGATGTTGTCGGAATCACTGCAAGGCGTTGTTTCACAAACCCTGCTGAAGAAAAATGGCGGTGGTCGTTGTGCGGCACATGAAATCATGCGCGGTACAGCCGCCATTCGAAACCTGATTCGCGAAGACAAGATTGCACAGATGTACTCATCTATCCAGACCGGTGGCGCCATTGGTATGCAGACACTCGACCAATGTTTGACCAATATGGTGGCCAAAGGTTTGATCACACGTGATGCTGCTCGCGAAAAAGCTAAATTCCCGGAAAACTTTTAATTTTTCTTTCGGGCAATATTTTTTACTTTAATCAACTCACAGGCATCTGAATAATGGATATCAGCAAATTGCTCAGTCTGATGGTAGAAAAAGGCGCGTCCGATCTTTTTCTGACAGCCGGTGTTCCGCCCTCTATCAAGTTGAACGGTAAAGTTGTGCCGGTCACCAATACACCATTGACGCCGGAGTTGACACGTGAAGTGGTGCTCGGGTTGATGAATGATAAACAGCGCGATGAGTTTCTGCAGAATATGGAATTGAATTTTGCGGTGTCGGCGCGCGGCATCGGTCGTTTTCGTGCAAACGCGTTTTACCAGCGCAATCTGGCAGGTGCTGTGCTGCGTCGTATCGAAACCAAGATTCCAGCGGTAGATGACTTGGCGCTGCCGGAAATCATCAAGGAATTGGCGATGACCAAACGCGGTCTCGTTATTTTTGTGGGTGCAACCGGCACGGGTAAATCCACATCTCTCGCGGCTATGATTGGTCATCGCAATCGCAATTCCAAAGGTCACATCATTACGATTGAAGATCCGATTGAATTTATTCACCAGCATGCTGGCTGTATCGTGACGCAGCGCGAAGTGGGAATCGATACGGAATCGTTTGAAGTGGCGTTGAAAAACACGTTGCGCCAAGCGCCGGATGTGATTTTGATCGGCGAGGTGCGCTCACGCGAAACCATGGATCATGCGATTGCGTTTGCTGAAACCGGTCACCTGTGTCTCTGTACCTTGCACGCCAACAACGCCAACCAGGCGCTGGATCGCATCATTCACTTTTTCCCGGCTGATCGACATGGACAGTTGTGGATGGATTTATCGCTGAACCTGAAAGCGATTGTCGCGCAGCAATTGGTGCCAACGCCGGACGGCAATGGTCGTCGCGCGGTTATCGAAGTGATGCTGAACACGCCCTTGGCCTCCGACATGATTCGTAAGGCGGAAGTACATGGACTGAAAGAGTTGATGAAAAAATCCACGGAACTGGGTATGCAGACCTTCGATCAGGCGCTGTATAACTTGTACGCCGATGGCGAAATCACTTATGACGATGCACTGCTGCACGCCGATTCACCTAACGATCTGCGCTTGATGATCAAGCTGGCGGCGGAAAATTCCGGTGCTGGTCTGGGTATGACATCGGGCTTCAGTCTGGAGCAGAACGAGGAAGACAAGCAGGGCTCAGGCATGCTCCGCCGCCGTTAGGGTATACCGGTTCCCGCTATGGGTTCGCCAATGCAGACTTCGGTCTGCATTTGTGTTTCTGGCCATAAAGATATATTATTTTTATACCTTTTGTGATTGAGCGAGGAAAGCACCGTGAGTACATTATTTGAGCGTTTAGGTGGTGAGGCCGCAGTTAATGCTGCAGTCGATATTTTTTATACGAAAGTATTGGCTGATGACCGCATCAACCATTTCTTTGAAAGCCTGGACATGGTGGCACAGGCTAACAAGCAGAAAACCTTTTTGACGATGGCATTCGGCGGTCCCCATAACTATTCGGGGCGTGATATGCGTACCAGCCATGCCCATCTGGCGCTGAATGAGACCCACTTTGATGCGGTAGTTGAAAATCTGGCGAGCACCCTGAAAGAGCTGGGTGTGGCGGATAGCGATATCGGCGAGGTGGCCAAAATTGCTCTCAGCGTGAAAGATGACGTGCTGAATCGTTAACTTCGGCTATTCCTTAGTCTGTTCAGGCAAGCGCAAGGAACTTTAGCGGCTAGACTTGTCCTAGTGATACACTCGGAAATGTTTATAGGGGCTGAGGAGCCCTTGCAAACCGTCGGGATGACCCCTATATCCGAGTGAGTGTTTAACAGCGAGGAATCTTATGAAGCGTATAGCTCTGTTTTTGATCACCAACCTGGCGATCATGCTGGTGTTGGGCATCGTGCTCAGCGTTCTTCAGTCGTATCTGGGTCTGACACCCAATGGCACGGCTAGCTTATTGCTGATGTGTTTTGTGTTCGGTATGGGCGGTTCATTTATTTCCCTGGCAATCTCTAAGTGGATGGCGTTGCGCGCCACCGGTGCCCAGATTATCGAGCAGCCACGGAGCCCGACAGAAATCTGGCTGGTGGATACCGTCAAGCGTCAAGCGCGTGATGCCGGTATCGGCATGCCAGACGTTGCGATTTATGATTCACCGGACGTTAACGCCTTTGCCACAGGTATGAGCCGTAACAAGGCGCTGGTGGCTGTATCCACCGGATTGCTGAATTCAATGAGCAGAGAAGAAGCAGAAGCGGTGTTAGCCCATGAAGTCACTCACGTGGCTAATGGCGATATGGTGACGCTCACACTGATTCAGGGTGTGTTGAACACGTTCGTTATGTTTTTTGCGCGAATCATTGCATCGGCAATCGGTGATCGTGACCGCGGTGGGTTGGCTTACTTCGCCACGGTGATGGTATTGCAAATGGTACTGGGCGTTTTAGCGAGTCTGGTTGTGGCGTGGTTTTCACGCAGCCGTGAATTCCGTGCTGATGCTGGCGGTGCGTCTCTGGCAGGTCGCGAGAAAATGATTGCGGCGCTGGAACGTCTGAAGTCCTCGCATGAAAGTACCTTGCAAGGTCAGTTGACGGCGTTTGGTATCAACAGTGAAAAGCGCTCCATGTCGGAATTGTTCATGAGCCATCCGCCGCTGGAAAAGCGTATCGAAGCGCTGCGTAA
>DAOMGA010000198.1:0-3834 GCA_035430085.1 Pseudomonadales bacterium | reverse complement strand
GTGCTGCAACAAGCGCTCAAGCAACTGGAAAAACTGGTCATCAAACCTGCATTTCCGTCACAAAATTTTAGCGAAATTTCAGGCGCATCACTTGATGATGAAAAAATTGCTGCACTTGCCCATCGATTGCAAGAACGGCCTTATGCCTACGTTGCACAGGAACAGGTGCGATTGTCACAAGCCCCTACCTGGTTTGAAAACAAAACCGGCGCATCATCCATTTTGCAGCAAGCCATCAGTATGCGCGTTTACGCGGTGGCAACTGCAGACGGGCAATACCATGTGATGCCGGGCGGACTCACACGACTCGCCAGTGATGAACACGGTTATATTTCCATGCAACGGGGTGGCGGCAGCAAAGATACCTGGGTACTAGCCGATGGCTTGCCGAAAGGCGCACCGCCGCGTGCACGCACACTGGGCGTAAAAGAACTCGTACGCACCGCTACTTTTTTACCGTCCAGTCTGGCTGAAAATCTGTTCTGGTTTGGACGCTACAGTGAACGCTGCGATAGCAGTGCGCGACTGCTGCGTGCAGCAATTGCACGCTATGTTAACGACGAAGATGCTCGCACCATCGATGCAACACTGACTGAAAATCTGCTCGACAATCTACACCGCATGCACAACGCCGGTTCGCAAGTGCGCGGCAGACTGTCGCACGAAAACTGGCGCGCACTCGTGGAAATACAGCGGGAAACCAGAATACTGGAAACATCAACAGTATTGGAAACTTCCACCAGCGAACTGGGTTATTCACTGGAACAACTGGACAGGCTCCTGTTGTCACTCGCAGCGCTCTCAGGTTTTGCGCATGACGATATGACACGTGATGATGGCTGGCACTTTCTTATGGTCGGCAGGCGTATCGAACGCTTGCAAGGTCTGGCTAGCGTTTTTGCTACATGCTTGCGCGAAAATATTGCGCATAGAACCGCTACATTGCAGCGCGCCGCACTCGACTGGTTGCTGGAAATCGGCAATAGCACCATCACCTATCGCCTGCGTTATCTGGCTGCTGCACAGTTGATTCCTGTACTGGACTTATTACTGCTGGATACCAGCAATCCACACGCATTATTATTCCAGCTCAACACTCTGGATTATTCGCTTTCACAATTTTCACGCGAATGGACAGCATCACCCGATACACAATTGCAAACGCTGGCACAACAACTGGCGGCACTCGATCTTGGCGGACTGGAAAGTTCCTTATTTACCGACAGCAACACCGCGCATTTTATTAATGGACTGGCAGATCTTCTGGACAATATCGCACTCACCTGTGGGCAATTGTCCGATCGTTTGCATTTGCGCCATTTTGCCCACGTTGACGATGTCAGCCAGCAAACGGTATCTGCATGATGACGGCTCACTATGACATCACGCATGAAACCCATTATCGCTACACCTCACCGGTAGCATTGTCGCAACAACTGGTACATCTGTTTCCACGCGATTGCCGTTGGCAACAATGTACGGCGCAGACCATGAGTATTGAACCCTCGCCCACCAGTCAGCGGCAGGAACAGGATATTTTTGGTAATCCGCTGACAAGACTGTCGTTTGAGTCTGCACATGACAAACTCACACTCACCGCCAGACTCAGCATTGCAGTCAACAGAAGCCAGACGCCTGCACTGGAACAGTCCGCAGCGTGGGAAACTGTCAGTGAAATGCTGGATTACAGTGCCGACACATCACCCGCTGCCGATGCGCTGGACGCATGCCAGTTTCGCTATGAATCTCCGGCTGTCCGTTTGAAAAAAGCCTTCGTGCATTACAGTGAAGATTGTTTCGCTAATGGCACACCAGTGTTGATAGCGGCACAACAATTGATGCAGAAAATTTTTACAGAATTTACCTTTGATAACAGCGCCACCGAAGTCACCACACCGTTGATGGAAGTGTTGGAAAATAAACGCGGCGTGTGTCAGGACTTCGCGCACTTGATGATTGCCTGCCTGCGTTCACGCGGTTTGGCAGCACGCTATGTCAGCGGCTATCTGCTCACCGCACCGCCACCCGGACAACCGCGTCTGGTAGGTGCCGATGCATCGCATGCCTGGGTATCGGTATTCTGCCCGCACATCGGCTGGGTCGATTTTGATCCGACCAACAATATATTGCCGGGCAACGAGCACATCACCCTCGCATGGGGGCGTGATTTCAGCGACGTTTCCCCACTGCGCGGCGTCATTCTTGGCGGCGGCAGCCACGAACTGGATGTCAAAGTGACCGTTACCCCACGGGCAGCCCAGCAAGGCACATAAGCTCGCACCAACACAACTCTCACGCCGCCTGATATGCACCAGAACAAGGCAAAACCCTCTGGAAATCCTTTCAAAACGCACTGATTTGCACGCCAGAACTGGCACGGCACTTGCTCTTATTCCAGTGAGACAGGAAGGAAGCAGGTATGAGTACAGTACTGCCACCGCCCAAGGGCGTATTCGATGAGATGTTGCTTGATGCCAACACGCCGCGAGATGCCTATCGCACCTACCACCAATGGCTATCAAAAGTAGCCGAACAAGAACTGCGCGCCAAACGCAGTGAAGCAGAATTACTGTTCCAGCGTGTCGGTATTACCTTTGCGGTTTACGGCGAAGAAGAAGGCGCAGAAAGGCTGATCCCGTTTGATTTTGTGCCGCGCATTATTCCTGCGGAAGAATGGCGACTACTGGAAGCTGGTTTGCGGCAGCGTGTAGCTGCACTCAATGCTTTCCTGAAAGATATCTACAGCGAACAAGCCATTATCAAGGCCGGTATTGTGCCAGCCGACAATGTGTTGTGTAACGCGCAATACCAGATCGCCATGCAAGGCATTAAATTATTTCGTGATACGTATGCGCATATCGCCGGTATCGATCTGATACGCCACAACGACGGAAAATATTACGTACTGGAAGATAATTTGCGCGTACCGTCCGGCGTGTCCTACATGCTGGAAAACCGCAAGATGATGATGCGTCTGTTTCCGGATCTGTTTGCCGAGCATCGCATTGCACCGGTGGAACATTACCCGAACCTGCTACTGAAAACCTTGCGTGAATCGTCACCGGTGGAAGACCCGACTGTAGTGGTGCTCACACCCGGACGTTACAACAGCGCGTATTTTGAACACGCATTTCTGGCACGGGAAATGGGCGTCACTCTGGTGGAAGGGCAAGATCTTTTCATCAAGAATGAAAAACTTTTCATGCGTACGACAACCGGGCCGCGTCAAATCGATGTCATATACCGTCGACTGGATGATGCATTTATGGATCCACTCGCGTTTCGTGCCGATTCCATGCTCGGTGTTCCCGGTTTGCTCTCGGTCTACCGCGCAGGCAACGTGATTCTGTCCAATGCGATTGGTACAGGTGTCGCCGATGATAAATCCATGTATCCACATGTGCCGGATATGGTGAAGTTTTATCTCAACGAAGAACCAATCCTGCACAATGTTCCCACCTGGTGTTTACGCAAACCGGAAGATTTTGCTTACGTCGATGCACACCTGGCTGAATTGGTGGTAAAAGAAGTTCACGGTGCTGGCGGTTACGGCATGCTGGTGGGTCCTGCAGCCAGCAAAGAAGAAATCGAACATTTTCGCGGACTCATTCGCAGTAATCCCGGCAACTATATTGCTCAACCCACGCTGTCACTTTCCACCTGCCCCACTCTCGTGGAAGAAGGCATTGCACCGCGCCATATCGATCTGCGTCCATTTGTTTTGTCTGGCAAAGAAACGCGCATTGTGCCGGGCGGCCTTACACGCGTCGCGCTAAAAAAAGGTTCACTCGTCGTCAATTCTTCGCAAGGTGGCGGCACTAAAGACACCTGGGT
>DAOMGA010000197.1:0-3844 GCA_035430085.1 Pseudomonadales bacterium | reverse complement strand
GTGGGTTCTTGAATGCAGAATGCGCACCCGCAAATTCAATCGTCATTTTTGACGGGTCATAATCCAGCTCTTCACCGATAATAGCGGACAGGGATGTCATCACACCCTGTCCCATTTCCGCTTTATCGAGCTGGAAAATAACTTCACCTTGCGGCGTAATCTGCAACCATGCATTAGGTTGGCAACTGTCAGGTCGCGTGTGCGGAACCAGCACAGCATCACGCAAGGAAAAACCCAGCAACAAACCACCGCCGACAACACCGGAGCCAATCAGAAATTTTCTACGCGTCAGTTTCATAAAGCACCTCCGCTGGTTTTCTCTGTTGCCGGATCAGGTAATGACTGGTGCCGCAATATTTTTGCAGCCGATTTTATGGCTTTTACAATACGCGGATAGGTACCGCAGCGACAAATATTACCTGTCATTGCTGTGAGAATATCTTCATCGGTAGGATTGGTATTGCTTGATAACAAACCTACCGCAGACATAATTTGTCCTGGCTGACAGTAGCCACATTGCGATACATTTTCGTCCAGCCACGCTTGTTGCACTGCATGCGAGCCTTGTAATCCTTCTATGGTGGTAACTCTCTGGCCAGCAATATTCGCCACAGGCAACACACAACTGCGCGTAGGATTGCCATTGACTAACACGGTGCAAGCGCCACACAAGCCCTGACCACAACCAAATTTTGTGCCGGTTTTTTGCAAACCTTCACGCAACGCCCACAGCAGAGGTGTATCCGACTCCATCTCTACCGCAACAGGCTGACCATTCAGAAAAAATTCAATCATTTCAGTAATCCCATTCAACACCCATATACAAGGAACGCGGCAAACCTACAAAGTAACGCGGCACCTCAACAGGAAAAGATGTGATGTCCGCACGCTCTGCATAATCGCGATTAGTAACATTCATTAATCGTGCATACACCGTCCACGCAGGAGCGACCTGATACTGGCCGCGCAGGTGCAGAAGATCATGACCTTCATAGGCAAAAGTATGTTCGGGATCCAGATAGTAGTCACCCATATGCTGCCACTCCAGCTCTACACGCATACCATTCTGCTGCCAACCAGCATGCGCTGAACCCAGTGTACGTGGGGCCGTGTCGATAATATTGTTGTCGATGCCATTTGATCGATCAAACACATCACTGTTATAGCGGTGTTCTGCATAGGTTGCTGCTGTGCCGGCAAACCAACCTGTTGACCATTGCTGTTCCAGCATGATTTCTATGCCTCGATCCTTGATCTTGGCATCATCAGAATACACATTATTGGCATTGCGAATAATCACATGTTTCTCATGCATATCGTATAAAGCGACTTTCCAGTTAGTCATCGCACCATTACGTTCTGCAGTACCACGCCAACCCACTTCGCCACCATCAGCTGATACAGCACCAATACTGGCTTCCGTCTGCAATCCCTGTAAACGATAAAGTTCGGCTGTTTGTGGCGCGCGATTGCCTGTTGCCGCACTGGCATACCACTCATTTTCAAAATGGTCTGTATAGACCAGACCCACACGCGGCGATACAAGTGTAAATCCATCAACGCGATCTGCCGGGCGCATATACTTGCCCGCCCGTCCATTAAATGTTTCGTTATCATAGTCATACAACACACGATCAACTCGCACGCCGCCTTGCACATCCACTTGCGGAGCAATGTGCCAGACAAGATCTTGCCATAATCCTGCCGTCTTCATATCAACGACGTAATCGTAATGAATCCCTTGTGGCGAAGTAGGTGTTGCCGGGGCATCCTGCCATTCTTTTGTCCATGCACGCGCCAGATCGATATCCGCACCGCCCTGCCATTCACCCCAGCCAAAATCATTACGTTTGAATAACCACTGTACGCCGCCACTGTTATGGCCGTTCTTTTCCAGCGCTTGCGGAAAAACAAACTGCTGTGTGAAATCCATTTCTGTATGGCGCAAATAAGGCTTCACCGTTTGCTGATAATTGCCGGATTGCCAATCCCATGTTTGCACATAACGAAATGCATCCGCATCACGATACGAATCAGGTCGACTGTTATCACGCCTGCGATGATCATCTTCGTATGCGTCATTACCTTCGAGATAACCGATACTCTGCTGATCAAGATGTGTCGCAGTAACATAATGCGTCAGTGAAATATCCGAGAATTGCTGTAGTTGCTTCCACGATATTTTTTGCTGGTCATAACCACTGCTATCAACATATCCACCATCATGCGCGGTATTGAGCGCCAGATAACTGTCTGCATCCCCTTCCTGCCATAGCATTCTTGCATAATCATCAGGCCCGCCTTCAACACGCACACTATGCCGCTCTTCCAACGGCAGACTCAATGTATTGATAACACCATGTATCGCATTCGCGCCATAAAATGCCCCCACTTGTGCGCCATTCAATATTTCAACGCCACCGGCCTGCTCGGAATTGATTTCAATAAACTGATTCACATTACAGAATCCACTCGGACGAACCGGAACGCCATCCTCAGTAAACAAAAACTCACCGCATGATCCAGGCCCTGTAAATACCGCTGAACGCAATGCGGTGAGGTGCTCTTGCCCACCACCGCGACTGATCCACACACCCGGCGACTGATCCATCAACTCAGCAGGGTGGACAGCACCGGTGTCACGCACATCTTCCTCATCCAGCAGCAACACGCCACCGGGAATGTCTGCAGTGCGTGTGGCGCTGACGTCAATGCTTTCCAGAAGCGCTTCTTCAGCCAGAACAGGCTCATCAGCCAATGCAGTAAAAGAAAGAGCGAGCAAAAATCCCGCAGACAATCGAAAATATTTCATTTTTTTCTCTGGAGATAGTCAGACCAAATCAAAATCACCCAGAAAACGATTTTTATACTCCAGCACCTGATCAGGCTGACGCGTCACTGTTTCTTCGTACACACGCTTGTAACCAATTGAAGAAATTTTCCAGCCGCCTTCTGTTTTTACATAACGCTCGGCATAAAAAGCGGTACCGGCAATGCAGAAATGTTTCGCGGCATCACGACTCACGGTGTTGATCACAGCATCCGTCAGATACCAGATACCGCGCGCAGTGGTTAAATCGTCATCAAAGCTGATTTCCGGATGATGTACCTGGTGCTTGGTCACAACACGCTTGTGACTCAATGAACCAGACAGGAACGCCATGACAGCTTCGCGGCCATGATAGCTGTGCTTGCCATCAGAGTAGGTACTGACGACATCTGGTGTAAAAAGTGCTGCAACCTCATCCCACTCTTTCAGATCGAGATGGCGCAGGTAGGCATATTTCAATTGCTTGATGGCTTCAATGGCTAGCAGTGTTGCAAGTTGTTTATCAGTATTCATGGTCAATGATTCCTATGTCAGTGCAAGGTCATCATACCGTTGAGTGGCTCACCCGCCATACGCAATAGCGCTCCACCCCCTCTGACAGGTAAACCATCTGGTCGATGCCAAGATTTACGCATTCCACAATCAGCGGCGCTTGAGACAGCACCGCTCCTGACAACGTCATCGCCATTGGCGGCGGAAGCTACGTTTACGCAACCAGATAATGATGCCAGTCGCACTGAGCATCGCCACGACCAACCCCATCACCGAAATAAAAATACGCCCCGGCAAACCCAGAATACGACCTGAATGCAGCGGAAACTGCGCTTGCAGGAAAATATCTCCCGCACTGCCCTCGCCCGGCACGTTATACCCGACTAGCCGACCATCCTGACCATCAAAGTAAACCCACGGGTTACCCAGCCCCGCACCGTGCTCATCACCCGCTTCATGGAACCCTACGCCATAGAGCCCGAATTCCACCGAATAGAACAGTGCGCCAGGCGGGGCAGTCCA
>DAOMGA010000196.1:0-3877 GCA_035430085.1 Pseudomonadales bacterium | reverse complement strand
AGCAGGAAGATTTGCCTCTGGCGCTGTGCCGCCATGCGACGAGCAAGATTTATGAATTGGACGATCTGGAATCGGTAGCGACGCTCGGATTCCGCGGTGAAGCATTGGCGAGCATGGCATCGGTTTCGCGTTTGACAATTACGTCCAATACACAAGAGGGCGCAGCCGGTTGGCAAGCGCAAGCAGAAGGGCAGGAGATGGTGGCAGAAGTTCTGCCTGCAGCACATCAACGTGGCACTACCGTTGAAGTGCGCGATCTGTTTTTTAATACACCAGCCCGCCGTAAATTTCTGCGCAGTGAAAAAACTGAATTCCAGCGCATCGATGACATGCTGAAAAAACTGGCATTGTCACGCTTTGATGTAGCATTTCACTGGCGCCACAATCAACGTACCGTGCAGCAATTGCGTGAAGCCAATACGCAAGCTGAACAGGAGCGGCGAGTGGCAACCTTGTGCGGCCCAGCGTTTATGCAGCAGGCAATTTTTGTTGAAATCGAACATGCCGATTTGCGATTGCGCGGCTGGATTGCCCAACCAGCTTTTTCACGCAGCCAGTCGGATTTGCAATATTTTTATGTCAATGGTCGGGCAATCCGTGACAAGTTGGTTACGCATGCCATTCGACTGGCATTTCAGGATGTGTTACATCACAGCCGTCATCCTGCTTACGTGTTGTATCTGGAGATTGATCCCGCCGGTGTCGATGTCAATGTGCATCCGACCAAGCATGAAGTGCGGTTCCGTGATTCGCGGCGCTTACACGATTTTGTATTTCGTTCACTGGCACGTGCGTTGGCAGATTTGCGGCCGGATGATGCTCCCGCTGTTTTACCGGACACATTGTCATCTTTTGTTTCGCCAACTATCAGTTACCAGAACATGATGTCGCTGGCAGAAAATTCGCGCAGCGATGTCAGGGAGTTGGCGGCTTCTTACAATGCGTTGTATGCCCCTTCTGCAGTCAGTGCCGCGCGTATTGATAGTGCCGCTGGTATTGATAGTACAACTGGTATTGACAGACCTGCTCGTATTGATAGTGCAGCTGCGCAAGATATTCCGCCATTGGGTTATGCACTGGCGCAATTAAAAGGTATTTATATTCTGGCAGAAAACGCGCAGGGGCTGGTGTTGGTGGATATGCATGCTGCGCATGAGCGCATCACCTATGAACGATTAAAAACGGCGCACGAAAATAACAGCATGGCGCGTCAACCTTTACTGGTGCCGCAATCCGTTGCAGTGAGTGAACGCGAAGCGGACGCTGCAGAAGAGCATCGCGCCTTGTTTGAACAACTGGGATTGATTATTGATCGTGTGGCGCCGGAATCGCTGTTGATTCGACAGGTGCCTGTGTTATTGGCTAACGGTAATAGTGAACAGTTATTGCGCGATGTATTGTCAGATTTATCCCAGCACGGTTCGTCAGCACGTCTGCGTGAATCGGTGAATGAAGTGCTATCGACGATGGCTTGCCATGGCTCTATACGCGCCAATCGCCGCTTAACGATTCCTGAGATGAACGGGTTATTGCGCGATATGGAAATCACCGAGAGAAGCGGGCAATGCAATCACGGCAGACCCACCTGGGTGCAAGTGAGTCTTGCAGAACTGGACAAATGGTTTATGCGCGGGCACTAGTAGGAAAATTCAAGTTGTAGTTGCGGCCACTGATTTTCCCAACAGCAATGGTGATCAAAATTTTGTATATTTCTTATAGTGATATTGTCGGTGCTTCCTATGCAATTGAAAAATTTTGATGAAGTTTCAGAGGTGATAATAGTGTCATTTTCACCGATGAAATGTATTTGACGAGTGTTGCGTAGCGCGCCGCAGTAATCAACAGGATTCATCGATCCGGTTAGTGGCGTTATGTTATGTTGTTCTGTCCAGTACTGATGATCCAGATTGCCCGCAACTGTGACCAGAAGTTTTATATCATTACGCTGCTCAGCTAATAATGTCGCAATAGCACCACCGCCAGAAAATCCTATCAGCACAAATTGTAATTGATGATTTTTCTCTTTAATTGTGTTGAGGACATCTTGGTAGCCTTGAACAACTTCCGGTGCAAAACGTTTGCTTAGCCAATAGTCGCTAGTGCAATTCGGGTGGGCTTGGTATTGGCATGGTCTGCCCAGATAGATGATGGCTGGATGATTATCGGTTAATGCTAGTTTCAGTGCGACGGGATTAATTGGCGTAGGATCTTCTGATGGACGATAGCTTGATTGCCACGCCAAGCCATCGCCTTCAATATACACGGTGAGTGTGTTGGATTCAGAGAGCTGGCTCGGAGAAAAACTTGCTAAAATAAATTCGCCGGCTTTTAGATCTTTCCGCTGCCAACCTGCGTGTTTAGCCATGTCTGTAATATTGGCTGTGCGATCGCTTGGGGATAGCGTGTTATTTTGCGCTGTACACCCTGCCAGTATTGCAGACAATGCAATTAATAAACTACAAAAACTACGCCCCAATGGATGGGTCCAGAGGAATATTCAGTCCCTGCGCTAGTGGTTGTAAGTGTTTTTCGAATCGTCGCCACCGTTCTACTGATGTTTTATAAATAGGTTGACGTACCTGCGTCACACTTGCAGTCCGAACTTGTCTTTCGGTTTTGTGGAAATCAAGGCATACCGGATCCCACTCAAGCCCACAAAATGACAACAATTTTTTTGCTTCGTCTTCAGTATCCTTGACGAGAGTTTCGTAATGCAAGTCATAGAAAGAACCTGGTGGCAATACGCTACGCCAATGCGCCATAACTCGCTGGTAGCCTGCGTAGTAACGTCCAAGCTCCATCAAGTCGTAAGTGAAATCTTGACCATGCTGGAACAGTCTCATATAACAAGAAAGACATGTGTCAAACGGGTTGCGTTCTACATGAATTATTTTGGCATTCGGCAACAGAGCGTTAATCAGCCCTGTTGCAATGAAGTTGCCTGGCATCTTGTCAGTAATGCGCAATGCACCTGCGGAATAGCCGCGTAGACGTTCAATATAAGTATTGGCGATGCCGCGGATCTGCTCGCCAGAAAATAACTTAAGGTTGTGAGGGTAGGTGATTGGGCCGGTGGCGGAGACTGCAGGTTGGTTTGCCAATAATAACAGATGACGGAGTTCGCCGGCGCCGTGAACTTGCGGATGGCTGGCAATGATTTGTTCAGTTAGCGTGGTGCCAGAGCGCGGCATGCCTAGCACGAAAACAGGAAGATCAGATGGGTTTGCATGCTGGCGTAACTGTTCAAGAAATTCAGGCGTGAATAACTCTATCAATTTATCGAAATAGACATCTTGTGCATCTGCGTCATAACGCATGCGACTATGTTTGATGCGACAGCCCTGTTCATAATATTCGAATGCCTTGTCGTATTCACCGATGTCGTCATAGCATTTGCCCAGCGCAAATTGAAGATATTCAATCTGCCCCGGCGCGAGATTTTGCTTTTGAGCGTCTGCGGCCACTAATTGTTGCATGGATTTGTCGCCGGCTTTTACCTTGCGTAGTTGTACCAGGCCGAAATTTGCAGCGAGCTGTGAACCAATACCTGTATCCGCTAACGCGCGGTACAGTAACACCTCAGCTTCTTCTGGTTGTCCGAGTTCCACGAGCAGGTTGCCCTTGCCCAGAAGCGCGCTGCTCAAATTGGCATCTAGCGCCAAGGCATTGTCGTATTGTGCCGCTGCTCTTTCAGGCTCGCCCATTTCTGAATAAATAGAACCGAGCGCGGCATGGAATTCTGCCTTTTCCGGATCCATTGCAATTGCTTGCAGTACAAATTGTTCAGCCTTCGGCAGTAGTTGTTTTCCTTGATGAAGCTTGCCAATACCAAGTAGCGCTTCAGGATAATGAGGCTTGAGTTGAAGAGCGCGTTGGA
>DAOMGA010000195.1:0-3883 GCA_035430085.1 Pseudomonadales bacterium | reverse complement strand
TCAGTGACATGGCTATCACTGTCTGTAACAGATAGCGGCAAGCCCACTGGCGACAAGGCTACTGAGAGGGTATTGCCAGTGCTAGAATCAGTCATGGTGACACTGGCAGGTGTGCCAACCGTGGCATCCTCTGTATATGTCAACGCGTGGTTTAAGCCATTCGGGTTGGTAACCTTTGTGACATAGCCCACCGGATTAGAAGTATTAGTAAAACCGGTCATTGTTCCGAATATCTGGAATGTATAAACCGTGCCATCACTCCGCGTCAGCGTCCAGCCATTGGTGACATCCACGAGTGTATTGAAGACTCCAAAACCGGCATCATCGCTGCTCCAAACACCACCTGATTTGGTAAAGTTCAGCGACCCTAAACCATCATCCAGCGTGACCAGCAGCTGGGTACCACCACTGCCAATCGGAATAGCTCGCATACTCAGCATCGGCCAATCCCAGGCGCCAACCGCCATGCTGGCGCCCGACTGCTGATACAGGTTTTCACGATAAGAACGCTCCCACACCAAAGGAAAATTGCCATTTCCTGCGTGATCAACAAAATGGTAATACTTCTCGCCGCGGCTCAACTTTACGGGCTGTGGGCTAGTGGGTACGGCACACTTCTGTTCTGGTTTGTCTTTGGCGGCCGGATAAAGATCATAAGGCCACTGTGAATTGGTTATTGAGAGAGTACAAGGATCGTTCTGAGCTCTCCAAATGTCTGCGTTACCAATCCAAAAATCAATTCCATAAGCTGTAGTGCTTGTGGCCCAATCTCCGCAAGTTACAACATCACCATACATGTTGTAGTCTTTAAACTTAGACGCATCAATGACAACATGGTCTGAATTAAAATAAGTACCATAATCAGCAATGGACACAGATTTAACTTGATCATTACCCGTAGTGACTTTGGTAGCGTTTTTAGCAGCGGCCTCCGCATCTTTTTTTGTCGTATAAGCATCAGCTGGGGCGCTGACAACAAGCTGCAAAATAAGGATAGACAATAAACCGGTGACTTTCATCGATCCCGCAGGCTTGCGTTTTCGCGACAGTCTAGCCACAAAACACCCTGCGCAAACAACTACAGTCTGCAAGTAAGAAAAAAAGCATAGCACCAGAAACGGTAGTTTATTGAATTTCATAGATTTTCCTAGTCGTGAATCAGTAAAAATCCTACTTCCCTGAAATCGCTATCCGCTGCGTAGACCTACTCAAGCCCTGTTCGCAATTCCAGCCTTGCCACTGCCTGAGCACAATCATCCAGCAGCAAATAATTAGCGCGGAGAAAATAACACAAAAATAAAGACGATTGCATGACAAGCCAAGCTCGACATGTCGCTTTCAGAAAACTGAAAGCTAGATCACAAGAATCAACCTACATGAACAGGTAGTAGATTTTATTTGCAAAATGTATTAGAGAATTTATCGCAGCCTTTGCAACAATTCACTTTCAAGCTTCTGCTGTGCCTGTGTGTGGCTAATTCTTAACTTTACCTGAGTACGATCATATCTGGCAGACTTGAACAGTTCAAGTTGAATGATAAATTCACAATCATGAGAGATTTTTAGAGTTTTTCGTCGAGTCTTGAACCAACATTACTATGGACCACCTAACCATCCACGAAACGGTATATCCTGATTAACTTTCTTTAAAGCCCTGCTGAACCGTGCGTTTTATGAACATCAAAACTGGCTGCTTTTTAATCCCTCCGGCACCTTTTTGCAGACAATAAAAAGCCCGGCTGAACCGGGCGATTTGTGAATATCAAAGCTGGTTATTTTTTAATCCCTCCGGCACCTTTTTGCACCACCCAGACCGCACCAGCCCAAAGCAGGCACATACAAAAACGCCCGACTGAACCGGGCGCTTGTAGCAAGATCAAAATGCGACCCTGACCCCGAATATCAATATCCGGCGCCGAAATTCAGGCTCACTTTAGGCTGCACACGATGTCAATATTATGTGCTGTATATAGCACACCCAAAAAACATAAAACTATCGTTATCGGCAATCTAATAAATAAGCCAAAAGACATGCCCGCACCAGCGATGGCATCAATGACTATCCCAAAAGTCAAAAACTTAAAAATATCCTCCATCAGCTTATCAATAGACAAATACACAACGCGATAAAACGCGATAAAAGCTGGAACTGAAAACAGAACACATTCGCCAAGGGTATAAACTTTTTCGCATTGCGTTGCCCTCATATATCCGACAAGAAGAAGCCATATCAAAAACCATTTAATTGACTTAATGCATCTTTTTTTAAAATTCATGTCATTCATCTTTTTAAATCCCATGCAGAAAATCAGAGCTATCTATTAGTGGCGTCACTGATCCTCTTATTGCCAGTATTGATTTTTTGTATGCCAATTTGGGCGCCAAAATTTATTATGCATTTGCTGGTTTTTCCTATCGATCCACCACATTCACTGTAAATTTTTACAGCAGTATTGCCATTAACAATCGCCTGATGAATAGGAGTGTTATAACGACTCATGTCTACAGGTAGCCCATCAGAATTTGAAGGAGGCTCACCTGAATTATCATTTTGCTCAGGAAAATCCGGCCAATCGTCAGGATAATTTTTTGGCATTTCAAATATCCAAGAATAGGTATATCCAGGACAATCACCAAAACGGACTTGGCGTACCTGAGATGGATATCCTATACCGCGAGTAGTCAAAGAGAAATTTGCAGCATCTTCTGCTGCCTCATGAACCGTAGAAAAAATATCACCCGGATCTAATCCGGTAAAATCCGCATACATGACTGGGTTTTGCAGTGCGTAACCGTAAGTGTTAAAGCCCGGCTGAACCGGGCTTTTCAATTAATACCAAGCGATTGCAGTTCTGATCCAGATTTTTCTATGGCTAGTCAGTATAAGCTTTCAATGAAATCAACTGTACGTTAGCTGTTTCACAAGCACAGCTACCAGATAAACCGGCACATGCTTCGATACTGAACACGACACCGTCATTCGACTCAGCAAGATCAATACAATCAACTACATTTTCCATTCGTAACTCATTGAATTCCACATCTGATATGCCCTCCAAAAAGATCCTAATATTTGCATCCAGATTTTTATCGGCATCAATGTAATGCAAGAGAATCGATAGACTTGCTCCTACAACGCGACTTGAACTGAAATTCAGTTCAAGTATTTTTGCATCACAAAACTCAGGCCAATAACCCAGTCTTGAAATAAGAGACTCTTTCCCGTTTATTCTGTTACTTACAATGTCATTCATCGCTCATTACTCACCTTATGGAAGTGGCGAATACGGTCTACCAGGATGCTCTCTCTCTCCACCTGGCCATTCATGAACATGAGGATAATCAGCTCCTTGATGAGGTTTGTCATAGTCCCTGGCTGGCGTCCCATCCGGCCCATATTCTCTTCCTCTTCGTGGCCCTTCTTCATAACCATTTGCTGGGCCGTTGTATGGTGGTTTGGACTCTTTTCCTTTTCCTTTCTCTGCATCATCAGTTGGGCAAGTTCCCCCTGACTCTCCAGCTTGACTCTCAGGTTCTGCAGTATTTTCTGAAGCATGGCAGTCGCCTGATAAAATACACGCAATTGCGATACCACCAGCGGCCTCCGCAGCTCGACGACACGCCGGATTAGTCAAGCAAGCTCTAGCAATCGCTGCAGCTGTAGCTGCAGCACCTTCCGAAACAGCCGCACTCTCTCCTGTTGCTGCAGCCGCAGCACATACAATTGCTAACGGACCAATACATAATCCGGAAGGATCTGTGTACATCACCGGATTATTTTCTACATAGGCATAAGTGTTAATTCCGCCGCGCAATCCAATCGGATCTGATTGCAGGTAACAGTCGCCCGACAGCATCCTACCGATATTCAGCGCACAACCCA
>DAOMGA010000194.1:0-3919 GCA_035430085.1 Pseudomonadales bacterium | reverse complement strand
ATTGTTAGCTGTCGCCATCGGTTCATTGGCGCTTTATCGCTATCTGGGTTCTTTGCAAGCCATAGAAATTACTGAATTGGGGCAGGCAGTTTTTTCTCGCCAATTGCCAGCAGAAGAACAAGTCAAACAACAGGAAATCCTGTTGGCAGAACTGGATGATTGGTTAGGCAATCATCCGGAAGATGACAGATTCATCTATATGCGCGCGCGTTTGTTATCCGAAGCGGGCGTGTGGGATAGAGCTGTCAGTGATTACCGTTATCTGGTCAGTCGTTTTCCTGAGCAGGACAATATGTTGGCTGAATATGCGCAGGTGTTGTTTTTGCAAAACCAGCGCGTCATGACGCCAGATGTGCTGGCATTTCTTAAGCAGACGCTGCAAGTGAATCCGCACAATATTACGGCTCTGGGTTTATTGGGCATGGCAGCGTTTGAACAGAAAGATTATCGCGGTGCTGTCGATTTCTGGCAGCGTTTGCTGCGCGTGATTCCTGCCGGAACGCCGCAAGCCGAAACAATTGCCGAAGGTGTGGCACGTGCAAAAGATATGGGTGGATTGTCTGATGCCTCGGTTGTTGTGCCGGATATTCGTTTGAGTGTGCAGGTGAAGATGGTCGCAGCCGCGCAAGCCACACCGGATGAGACAGTATTTGTATTGCTGCGCGCAGTTAATGGTCCCCGTATGCCGCTAGCAGCAGTCAAGACAACTGTTGCAGCGTTGGTTCAGCCCATAGTGCTGGATACCGCAACATCGCCGATGCGTGGACAGCTGGATCTCACAGCTATCGAATCCTTTGAAGTGGTGGCGCGTTTATCGCGCAGTGGGCAACCGATTTCCGCTGCGGGTGATTGGGAAGGTATCAGTCAACCCTTTGCACGAGCTTCTGTGCCACAGATGCTGTCGCTATCTGTCGAGAAGGCTATCAGTCCTTGACGGGTATTGAGGTCAGTTCGCGCTATCATGTGCGGGTCATTCTAGGGAGATGCAAGTTATGAATCATAGAACTGTGAAACATAAAACACTGCTGGTCATGTTGTTGTCTGGTTTCACTGTTTGCACGGCGCTGGCTGACGGAATAAAAGACATCAAGCCAGGCTTGTGGGAAATACAGCACAAAACTGCGGTCGACGGTCAGGAATTGCCTGATATGAACAAGATGCTGGAGCAAGTGCCGCCGGAGATGCGCGGTCAGGTAGAGGCGATGCTGGCCAAGAACGGAGCCGGTATGACAGACAAGGGTATTACCATCTGTATTACGCCTGAACAGGTTGCCAAGCAGCAATACGGTACAGACCCGAAGAGTCAGTGCAAGGTCACTGATATAAAAAACGAAGCTGACACCACGCACATGAAAATGCAGTGCAGTAAGCCCAAGGGCGAAGGGGAAACAACTATTACACGACAAAGTTCAGAGGCGTGGACTTCCATCACGCGTATGACCATGGACGAGAAAGGTTCAGATCACACCATGAACAGTGAGTCAGCGGCCAAATGGCTAGGTTCGGATTGTGGTGCTGTTAAGCCTGCAGGCGCTAAAACCGCCACTAAATAACATTTGTATCGAACTACATCCGTACTGAACAACAATCCGTAATGCTGTATTGAGGAAAATGCATGCCTGTAATTACACTTCCTGATGGTAGTCAGCGCAGTTTTGACCAAGCGGTCACTGTTGCTGATGTTGCTGCTTCTATTGGTGCTGGTCTTGCTAAAGCGGCGTTGGCTGGTCGTGTCGATGGAAAATTGGTTGATACTTCTTGCGTAATTGAAACTGATGTTGCATTGGCGATTGTCACCGAACGTGATGCAGAAGCGCTGGATATTATCCGTCATTCCACCGCGCATTTATTGGCAATGGCAGTACAAGATGTTTTTCCGGGCGCTCAGGTCACCATCGGTCCCGTGATTGAAGACGGCTTTTTCTATGATTTCGCTTATGAGCGCGGTTTTACACCGGATGATTTGCTCAAGATAGAAAAGCGCATGGAAGAATTGGCAGCAGCTGATCATATTGTGCAGCGTGTGGTCATGAGTCGTGATGAAGCGGTGAAAACGTTTACTGCAATGGGCGAACATTACAAAGTCGAAATTATTAATGATCTACCGGGTAGCGAAGAAATATCCGTATACAAACAGGGCGAGTGGATGGATTTGTGCCGCGGTCCACACGTGCCATCGACCGGAAAGCTCAAAGCATTCAAATTAATGAAAGCAGCCGGTGCTTATTGGCGTGGTGATAGCAATAATGCGCAATTACAGCGCATTTCTGGCACGGCATGGCTGAATAAAAACGATTTAGCCGCGTATCTCACTAGATTGGAAGAAGCCGAGAAACGCGATCACCGTAAAATCGGCAAGCGACTCGATTTGTTTCATATGCAAGAAGAAGCACCCGGCATGGTGTTCTGGCATAACAATGGCTGGATTATTTACAAGGAAATTGAAAACTATATTCGTGAGCGTTTGCGTAAAGCCGGTTATCAGGAAGTACGTACGCCACAAGTGGTCGATATCGGATTGTGGGAAAAATCCGGTCATGCCAGTAAATATTCAGCGAACATGTTTATCACTGAATCGGAAAGTCGTACTTACGCTGTCAAACCGATGAATTGTCCCTGTCACGTGCAAATCTATAACAGCGCGTTGCACAGTTATCGCGAATTGCCTCTGCGTATGGCTGAGTTTGGTTCCTGTCATCGCAATGAACCGTCGGGTTCACTGCACGGCATTATGCGTGTGCGTGGTTTTGTACAGGATGATGCCCATATCTTCTGCACGGAGGACCAGATCCAGTCTGAAGTCGCATCGTTTATCGAATTGCTGTATTCCGTGTACGCGGATTTCGGTTTTACGGATGTCATCATCAAGCTATCCACCCGCCCGGAAGAGCGTATCGGTTCTGACGAGGTGTGGGACAAAGCCGAAAGTGCTCTTGCAGACGCCCTCAACGCCCAGGGTCTGGCTTGGGAGCTGCAGCCAGGTGAGGGTGCTTTCTATGGTCCGAAGATCGAGTTCACCTTGAAAGACTGCATTGGCCGGATGTGGCAGTGCGGTACGGTGCAGGTCGATTTCAACATGCCTGCTCGACTGGAGGCTGAGTATGTGGACGAGCACAGCCAGCGCCGCACGCCGGTCATGTTGCATCGGGCGATTCTGGGATCGCTGGAGCGATTTATCGGCATCCTGATCGAGCAGTACGAAGGAGCGTTTCCTTTGTGGTTGGCACCTGTTCAGGCACAGGTGCTCAATATCACGGACAAACAGGCTGAATATGCCGGTTTAGTGGCAGAATTTCTTGAAAATCAGGGGCTTCGCGTACATGCCGACTTGAGAAATGAGAAGATCGGGTTTAAAATCCGCGAGCATACCATTCATAAGACGCCGTTCCTGCTAGTAGTGGGGGATCGCGAGGTGGAAACGCAAACCGTGACCGTGCGGGCTCGCAACGGAGCAGAGTTGGGTTCAATGAGCTGGCAACAGCTGTTGGATTATCTGCAAGCCGAAGTGTCCCAGCGCGGTCGTGTGCGTTTATAGCTGTCTCTATTTTCAGCTTGAACAGATAATTTTTTTAGTTAAACGAACGGAGAACGGGTTATTAACCAGCCAGTTGAGAACAAAGAGCGCGGCGCGGCGAATACAAACAAACAGCGCATCAATGATGATATTCGCGCACGCGAAGTGCGTTTGATAGACGCAGAAGGCAATCAGGTTGGTGTAGTGAGCTTGCGTGAAGCGCTGGCTGCTGCCGAACTCGCGGCATTGGATCTGGTAGAAATTTCACCGGATGCCGAACCGCCCGTTTGCAAGATTATGGATTTTGGTAAACATCTGTTTGAACTAAAAAAACAGAAAAACGAGCAAAAGAAAAAGCAGCACAGAGTTCAGGTAAAAGAAATCAAGTTTCGACCAGGGACGGAA
>DAOMGA010000193.1:0-3922 GCA_035430085.1 Pseudomonadales bacterium | reverse complement strand
TATCAGCAAGTACCGAAGCAATATTTTTAGTGTTACATCAGGAACCGATATCACTTTCACTACAATGTAGAATCCCAACAGCACAGGAATCAGCAGCAAGACGGATTGGTAAATGCCTATCGCCACCGCAAAAAAAACCGCGGCAGCAATCGCTGAAATCATGCTCCAGCGCGTCAACGCATAAAATCCTCCGCCGACCAGCGCAAAAGCGATACCCAGACCATACCCCAGCGTGTTGAAATAGAACGCAAACGCCAGCAATGGGCAGGCAATGACCAGTGGCGCCGCCAGAATATCGCGCGCGCCTCGATAGTCAGACAATGATAGCAAGTAGAAAAAAACGCCTGTCACTAATCCAGACATACCAATCAATACCGGCATGAAAGGCATGATGGCATCCGGCAGTAGATACCGGTTCAGATAGTACATTCCCCAGCGCCCCTGCTGGATCCACTGCACTTTTTCTCCGGCAGATACTGCATGGTTTTCAGAATCAATTTTCATAGAAAATGAAAAAAGATCATATCCATAAGCAATAAATGCCAATGTCGTCAAATAAAAAAGCAGGCATTTATTTGCCGCAAATACTCTGTACAGATCTTCCAGTCTCAAAGACTGATAAATCTTTTCGTCTAGCGACTGCAATGCTGGCAGCATAGCCATGCTCTAACTACTTCATACGCATCAATGTGCAGTGCTGCCAGCCTGCTGCGCCTGTTGCGCCAACACTTGTTGATACAGCGCATCAAAACTGATCGGCGGCAACATCAGTGGCGGCATGGAACCGCGCACCATCAGGTTATCAACCAGTTCACGCACATAAGGAAACAGAATCCCGGGGCAATTTGCTCCCAATACTTGCTTCAATTGCTCGTCATTTAACCCTTTGATCAGGAACAATCCCGCCTGCTTCACTTCAACAACGAAAGCAGTCTGCTCGTCCAGTTTGCCTGTCACTGTCACTGTCAAGGTCACTTCATAGCGATCGTCAGCCAATGGCACTGTGGTGGTGCCGATTTCCTGATTAACAGCGGGCTTCCAGGGTTTGCTGAACAATTCGACGCCCAACGGTGCTTCAAAAGAAATATCTTTTACAAAGATGCGTTGAATCGCAAAGACTTGTTCTACTTGGTCGGTCATATTTTTCTCCTGATGATTCGATTGCTATTGTTCCAGTATTAAACGGCTCTGTTATTAACTGGCTGGCTCTGCCAGCAGCACATCCAGCTCGCCACTTCGTTCCAGGGCGTGCAGATCGTCACAACCGCCGATATGCTCGCCATTGATCCAGATTTGTGGCACAGAGGAGCGTCCAGCACGCACCGTCATTTCTGCGCGTAAATCCGCGTGACCATCGACAACAATTTCTTCAAATGCGACATTTTTTTTACGTAACAACGCTTTGGCCCGCATGCAATACGGACACCAGTCAGAGGAATAAATTGTCACGTTTGCCACAAAGCGCTCTCACTTAATATTGTTGTCGCTCAATTCTTTTTGATGACCGGCAAATTGGAGGCTGTCCATTCACTCATACCACCAACAAGACGAAACACCTGATAGCCGGCTTGTTTAAGATTGCGTCCGGCAGCGGCACTGTGCTGACCTATTTTATCCACCAGCACCACAGGGCGTGATGCATCCAGCTCAGCGGTGCGTTCAGCCAGTTTTGCAAACGGAATATTCAGCGCATCGACAATATGCCCTTCACGGAACTCCTTGGGATCACGCAGATCCACCACCACCGCATTGGCATTATTGACCTGGAAAGTCAGCTGATGCACAGAAATACTGTCGCCAGCACGGCGATTCTCGTTCCACATAAAAAGACCGACCAGCGCCAGTAACAGACCCACCAGGGGCCACTGTGCAGACAAAAAAATCAGAAATTGGGTCATGCTATCGCTCAACTGTTGTCATGCAAGACAGGGTAAATCGGGAGGCGGCAGTATACACGGCATCCGCGGATCAACGCTTTCCCACGCCGCTCTCCTTCCGTAAGATAGCCAGCCCACATGACATGTGCTCACCCGCTTATGACCGCCACCCCCAGACCACTGGTGCTACTGATTCTCGACGGATTCGGCTACCGCGAAGACATTAAAGACAACGCCATCGCCGCTGCCAACAAGCCGGTGTGGGACGCGTTATGGCGCGATTGCCCGCACAGCACGCTCTCCGGATCCGGGCTTGACGTCGGTCTGCCGGACGGTCAATTTGGCAACAGCGAAGTCGGCCACATGACACTGGGTGCCGGCCGCATCGTCTACCAACAGCTAACCCGCATCGACAAAGACATTGTCGACGGCACCTTCTTCCAGAATCCTGCTTATTGTGCAGCTATCGACAAAGCCGTCGCAGCCAACAAAGCCGTGCATATCTGGGGTTTACTGTCTGATGGCGGCGTACACAGCCACGAAAACCATATCCTCGCGATACTGGACATGGCGGCTCGACGCGGTGCGAAACAACTCTACCTGCATGCATTTCTCGATGGCCGCGACACACCACCGCGCAGCGCACAAACATCGCTCAAGCTGGCGCAAGACAAGCTAGACGCACTCGGTGTTGGTCGTTTTGCCAGCATTTGCGGACGCTATTACGCCATGGACCGAGACAAGCGCTGGGATCGTGTCGAACCGGCTTTTGATTTACTGACCACGGGTACGGCAGATTTCCATGTCGATACAGCACAAGCCGGATTGGCAGCGGCCTATGTGCGCGGCGAGAACGACGAGTTTGTAAAACCGACAGTGATCGGCAAGCCAGTGCTATTAAACGATGGCGACGCAGTGATATTCATGAACTTCCGCGCTGACCGTGCCCGGCAACTGACACGCGCATTCACCGATGCAGGGTTTGATGGTTTTCCGCGCAAACAATACCCGGCGCTGTCTGCTTTTGTGATGACCAGCGAATACGCCGCCGACATTGCCGCACGCTGTGCCTATCCGCCAGCCACCCTGAAAAACTCGTTGGGGGAGTATCTGGAAAGCCAGCACAAAACCCAGTTGCGTATCGCTGAAACTGAAAAATATGCACACGTGACCTTCTTTTTCAGCGGTGGTCGCGAAGCTTTATATACAGGCGAAGAACGGATTCTGGTCGATTCACCCAAAGTGGCAACCTACGACCTGCAACCGGAAATGAGCGCGTTTGAAGTGACCGACAAACTGGTAGGTGCAATCAACAGCGGTAAATTTGATGTGATTATCTGCAACTACGCCAATGGTGACATGGTCGGGCATACCGGCATATTCAACGCTGCCGTCAAAGCCGTGGAAGCGCTCGATCAATGCGTGGGCCGCGTGCGCGATGCAGTTTTAGCTGCAGGCGGTGAATGCCTGATTACTGCCGACCACGGCAACTGCGAACAAATGCACGATCATGATGCCGATCAAGCGCATACCCAGCATACTTGTGAACAAGTTCCGTTTTTGTATATCGGCAAGCGTTCTGTGCAGATAAGCGATAATGGTACACTCGCAGATGTCGCACCCAGCATGCTGGCCCTGATGGGGCTGCCGCAACCCAAAGACATGAGCGGTCGCAACCTGCTTGCCATAGACTGATTTACCATAGACTGAGCCACAGCGACCCACAAATTGATGCAAGGAGAAGCTTTGTATGAAAGCGCACCACATAATTCTGGCAACCACTTTAGTTGCCCTGGCTTTCAATGGCGCCTCAGCCGACAACAAGAAAAATGCAAAAACCAAAACTGCCAAACCGGCTGCTGAACAACAGGTGCCAGTTGAAAATTACGAACAGAAAATAGCGGCCATGCAACAATCCATCGCGCAACTGCGTGCCGATATCGACAAGATCAAGAATGAGCGCAGTGAGCTGCAGGTCAAGCTGGAACAATCTGATAAAGAGATTGCTGCCCAGATGCAGAAAATAGAAGACATCAGAAAAAAAC
>DAOMGA010000192.1:0-3924 GCA_035430085.1 Pseudomonadales bacterium | reverse complement strand
AGGGTGCGCGATATTCATTACATGTAGGGCAGGCTGCTGGGGAGAGGCTGCAGTTTTCCAGCTTGCAACAATTGATGTTGCCGCCAGATGAATTTGATCCTCGCAAGTTGAAAGAAGATGCTATGTCGACAGGGATGCTATTTTCAGAACTGAAAGATCCCGCCGTCAAAATAGTTCCCGGCTACACAGAATCAATAAATGCCACGCTGCAGTGGCGTTTTTCACTGATTCTTCTGGTGCCTCTGGTTTCCATATTGGCAGTTGCCATGAGCCGCACGACACCACGCCAGGGTCGCTACATCAAGTTGTTGCCTGCTATGTTGTTATATTTTGCGTACATGTCTTTTCTGGATGTGTTGCGGCACAAAATTGCTGAAAATGACTGGCCAATAATGCCGGGTATGATGGTGGCGCATGTGCTTTTCTTGCTGTTAGTAGTGTTAATACTGAATATGGATCGTCTGAAAGTCTGGAGGCGCTCGGTATGAATCACTTGGGTCGCCATCTGGCAGTGCATGTGTTGGGCGCGGTGTTGTTAGTCATCGCAGTATTACTTGGCTTATTTGCAGTGGTGTTGTTTGCTGATGAATTGGGTGACACAGAAGGCAAACTCAGTGTGATGAAATTGCTGTCTTATATTGCGCTGCGTCTGCCGGGTATCGCTGTTGCCAATGCCGGTTTTGCCATGCTGATCGGTTGCTTGATGGGATTGGGCGTGCTGGCTAGTCAGAGTGAATTAACGGTCATGCGAGCCAGCGGTGTGTCTGTGTTGCGTATTGTCTGGATGGCATTGCGACCGATGCTGGCGCTCATATTATTGACGAGCCTGCTGGGTGAATTTGTGGTGCCGAATATAGAGCGGTACGCCAGCCGTATGCGCACTGAAACATTTGAGAAAGAGCAGCCCTATAATCTGATCAATAGTGACAACGGTCTCTGGATGCGGCAAGAAAATGACTTCCTGCATTTTAATCATGTCACTTCCACAGGTGAGATTTATGGGTTTGCCAGACTGTCATTTGGTGCGCAGGGTGATTTGCAATATGCGCAGTACGCTTCGCGGGCAGAACATAACGGAGATAAAAAAAATCCGGGCTGGATACTGAAAGGTGTGCGCATCACTCGATATAACGGGGATGCTGTCAGCACAGCAATCACCGAAGCTGATGAGCACTGGTATAGCGAGCTGGATCCTGGGTTGCTCAATGTTGTGGTGAGTGAGCCGGCAGATATGAGTTTGCAAGAGTTGCGCTATTACATGAACTATCTCGCGATGCAGGGTCAGGAGAGCCGTGCGTTTGAGTTGGTCTTCTGGCAGAAAATCCTACAGCCTCTGGCTATGATCGGGCTGGTGCTGGTAGCTATTTCCTTTATTTTTGGGCCGTTGCGCGATACTACAATGGGCTACCGCTTGTTCATTGGTGTCATGGTAGGAATTGTGTTTCGCTTCAGCCAGGATTTATTGGGGCCGACGAGCCTGGTCTACGGATTTCCGCCGCTACTCGCAGTGTCTCTCCCTGTTTTTGTGTGCTGGATGGCAGGGGTCTTTTTGCTGTTGCGTACACGCTGAGCTTATTCGCGTTTTTCGTGCACCACTACAATTGTGCCTGATAGCTTGTCGTGCCAGGTGATATGACCGGGAAGGATGCACCACCAATATCCCAACCCCAGACAGCTCCAGGATAGCGCGCCGCTGGCCATTCGCAGTAGGCAGTGTTTGAGCGTCAGAGGGGAGCCGCTGACAGTCTCCAGTTGCAAGCGCCAGGCTTGCATGCCCAATGTTTGTTTGTTGCGCAACCAGAATACGCAGTAAAAAGTACAGATCACAGTTAGCATTCCGATAAAAACCAGTGGATTGCCGCCTGCAGTGGGCGATTGCTCGATGTAACTGGCACCCAGCAACCAGTTTTCCAGCCCTAGCGCGATGTAACCCAGCAACATGAGCAATCCAAACAACAGGAAACTGTCATAGATCAGTGCGGCCAGACGGCGCCAGAGGGATGCGTTAGGTCTCATGAAATATCCGATGGGTGTGCAAGACATGGCTGGCAGTATAATGGTCGGTCGCCCCAGTGGGGAATTCTTCATGAAGAGCAGCAGTAGTTGATGAAAACTATCCAGATCCGTGGCGCTCGTACCCACAACCTCAAAAATATCCATCTCGATATCCCGCGTGACAAACTCGTGGTTTTTACAGGGCTCTCCGGTTCTGGTAAATCTTCGCTGGCATTTGACACCCTGTACGCAGAAGGGCAGAGGCGTTATGTCGAGTCACTGTCGACGTATGCGCGTCAGTTCTTATCGATGATGGAAAAACCGGACGTCGATCATATTGAAGGTTTGTCGCCAGCGATCTCCATTGAACAAAAATCCACATCGCACAATCCGCGTTCAACAGTCGGTACCATCACCGAGATTTATGATTACCTGCGCTTGCTGTTTGCTCGTGCCGGTGAACCGCGCTGCCCTGATCACGATAAGCCGTTGGCTGCACAAACAATCAGTCAGATGGTCGATACTGTTCTGGCTATGCCAGAAAACACCAAGTTGATGCTATTGGCACCTGTTGTGCGCGATCGTAAAGGTGAGCATGCACACGTGCTTGATAAACTGAAAAGTCAGGGTTTTGTGCGCGCGCGAATTGATGGTGTGGTATGTGATCTGGATGATGTGCCAAAACTAGCCAAAAATATCAAGCATACGATTGAAGTGGTTGTGGATCGTTTCAGTGTGCGTGCTGAAATGCAATTGCGATTGGCGGAATCATTTGAAGCGGCAATCAAATTGTCGGAAGGCATCGCAATGATTGCTTATCTGGACGATGCAAAGCAGCCAGAGCAGTTGTTTTCATCAAAATTTGCATGCCCGGTATGTGAATACAGTATTAATGAATTAGAGCCACGCATGTTTTCTTTTAATAACCCGGCTGGTGCTTGTCCCGGATGCGATGGTCTTGGCGTTAAACAGTTTTTTGATCCGGACAGAATTATACAGTTCCCGGAAGCGTCCATCAGCGAAGGGGCAATTCGCGGTTGGGATCGACGTAACTTCTATTACTATCAGATGCTGACGTCGCTCGCACAGCATTATGGCTTTGATGTGGATACGCCGTGGCAAAAGCTGAAAAAATCGCATCGTGAAGTGCTTTTGTACGGATCGGATGATGAAGACATCTTGTTTCAGTATGCCAATGATCGTGGTGATATTACACAACGTGAACATCCGTTTGAAGGCGTAGTGAACAATATGGAGCGACGCTATCGGGAAACGGAATCCAATAGCGTTCGCGAAGAGCTGGTTAAATACATCAGCAGCCAACCGTGCCCTGATTGCGCGGGCTCTAGGCTAAAGCGGGAGTCGCGTCATGTATTTATTGATAATTATACCTTGGCGCAATTGACGGAATTGCCAGTAGGCAATGCAGCGGATTATTTTACGCAACTGGATTTACCCGGGCGCCAGGGTCAGATTGCTGAAAAGATTGTTAAGGAAATCCAGCAGCGCTTACGTTTTCTGGTGGATGTTGGCTTGAATTATTTAACGCTGAATCGTAGCGCTGAAACGCTGTCGGGCGGTGAAGCGCAACGTATCCGGCTTGCTTCGCAAATCGGCGCTGGATTGGTCGGCGTCATGTATATTCTTGACGAGCCATCTATTGGTTTGCATCAGCGCGACAATGAAAGATTGTTATCAACCTTGATTCGCTTGCGCGATCTTGGCAATACTGTGATTGTGGTGGAGCACGATGAAGATGCCATTAAAGCTGCCGATTTTATAGTCGACATAGGTCCTGGTGCCGGCGTGCACGGCGGTGAAATTGTTGCCAGTGGTTTGTTGGCAGATATTGTTGGCAACCCTAATTCATTGACCGGTGAATATTTGTCGGGAAAAAAAGGCATTGCTGTTCCGCAAAATCGTCTGTTA
>DAOMGA010000191.1:0-3943 GCA_035430085.1 Pseudomonadales bacterium | reverse complement strand
CGATAAAAAGTGGACGATTTTTCAACCTGCTGACGATGATTATAAAGATCAAAATTGACAGCTTTATCAGACTGGATAACACCTAACAAGGGCTGGTTAACCAATACCGTAGCTGGTACTGAACGAGGTATATCAGTACCATTTGCCTGATATTTCACCGTAACAGGCGATGGCACGGTAGTAGCTATCTGTTGAGTACCAGCTCCCTGATTACGCCACTGCACCCCTGTAACAATTGCCAGCGCAACAGATGCTGCCGTTGCCATACCCAGAAGATTTTTCTTCCAGACCAGCTTCCACGCCGATAGCTTTTCTGCTGCAGGCTTGTGAGCCTCCAATGCTTCCAGCTCAATAGCCGTCCGTACCGCATTGGCAAAATCCAGAGACGGCAACGGTGTAATATTCTGCTTATGAAGAATTGAAGCAGCTAACTGGTAACGCGCCCATGTCTCCCGTATCTCTGAATCTTGCGGCAAACATTGAAGAATGCGCCTAAACTCTAACTCTTCAGCCTCGCCATCCATGAGGGCAGAAAGACTCTCAAATTTCCCGGAAGGGGGTTGCTTTTCCATCATGACTCACCTCATCACTCGAATATCCGGCTATGGTGCCTGTGACATCCGGATCGGGAGATGGTTCCATTACAAATCCACAAAAACAGTAAGTCAGCTTTCAAGTAATGGTTTGATCGCATTGTCTATTGCTTCCCTTGCCCTGAAAATACGGGAGCGGACTGTGCCTATCGGACAGCCCATAACATGCGCAATATCTTCATAGGCCATACCCTCAAACTCTCGAAGCATCAACGCGCTGCGTAAGTCTTCGGGAAGGCTCGCCAGTGTAGCTTCAACTACCTTTTGAAGATCCTGAGCCTCAAGGAGGCTTTCGGGACTATCCTCTGACTTAAGGCTGTCACTGACAGCAAACTCTCCGATATCATCAATATCGACATCAGAACCAGGCCTGCGCTTACGAGCATCAATGGCATTTTTGGCAGTATTAACAGCGATGCGGTACAACCAGGTATAAAAAGCGCTATCACCACGAAAACCGTGTATTGCACGATAAGCTTTGATAAAAGCTTCCTGCGCAACATCTTCTGCCTCTGCATGATCCCGGACAAAGCGCCGCACCAATGCCAGCACCTTATGCTGATATTTAAGAACCAATAGATCAAAACTACGTTTATCGCCCTTCTGGACACGAATGACTAACTGCTCATCAGATTCCGGGCTAACGGCATCCGCCATGGCTACTTAACAACCCGCAGTAATGGCTTGCCAGATCCGCTCTTCTTGTTTGAATGCTCAGGCTGTGGGTGCTCCGGATCAGGCAACTCTTCAGGATCGAACATCATCCCACGGCCATTTTCACGGGCATAAATACCAGTCACAGCATACATAGGTACATGCACATTAAGAGGAACACCCCCAAAACGCGCATTGAAATCAACACTCTGCTTGTCTATTGAGAGACCAACTACTGCACCGGGAGAGATGTTCAGGACTATCTGTCCATCTTTTACAAACTGCTGAGGAACTTGTACATCAGGCAACAAGGCATCAACCACCATGTGTGGCGTGCAATTGTTATCAACAATCCAGTCATACAACGCACGAAAAAGATAAGACTTACTGGAGAGCACCTGTCGCCTCTTCGCTGCTTATTTATGCTCTACGCGATCTGGACGAATTTCCTTTTCCTGTTCGGACAGACTTGCACGAAAAGCGCGACGCTTAAACATACGCTCCATATAATCATGCAGTGGTTTGGTCTGTTTATTATTCGGAATCTCAATACCCAAGGCAGGCAGTCGCCATAAAATGGGAACCAGGCAGCAATCAACCAGAGTCAATTCATCGTTCATAAAATAGGGCTTTTCATTGAATACAGGCGCAATGGCCGTCAATGTATCCTTCAATTCTTTCACAGCCTTACTAGCAGCGGGCTTATCGCCATTTTGAATAGTATGAATCAGCGCGCCCCAATCTTTTTCCATACGCTTGTGGAGCAATCTCGTCTGTGCACGAGTAACAGGGTACACCGGAAGCAATGGAGGATGAGGGAAGCGTTCATCAAGATATTCCATCATCACCCAAGCATCATAGAGCGCCAACTCGCGATCAACTAATGTTGGCAAACTGTTATATGGATTATATTCGGATACTTCTTCAGGAATTTCTGATGGATGAGTATCAATTACTTCGACAGTAATATCTTTTTCAGCCAAAACAATACGAACACAATGGCTCAAATGGCTAGCGCCGTCAGAAAATAACGCCATTGTAGATCGGCGGGTAACAACTGCCATAAAAGTCTCTCCTGAAATAGAAAAAACAGGGCGACTTACGCCGCCCTGCCGTGCATTGCTTTACTACCAAAGACTGTCAGTCTTTAGAAGACTACTCAGTGCACATCTTTCCAATATTCCCGATTTAATAACCAGGCAATAACGAAAAACAGTGACACAAAAAATAATGCATATACACCCATACGCTGACGTTTCAACGCAGCTGGCTCACCTGCATACGCAAGGAAGTTCACCAGATCACCAACTGCCTCATCAAATTGCTCACTATCCAGTGCACCTGGCTTTTCAACATGCAAGCGCCCACAGGGGTTCAAAGCTTCACCTGTTTTTGGATCAAACAATACCTCTTCTCGAGTTAATGGATCACGCTTAACACCACCATTTATCGCATGAACAGGACCAGGCGCACAGGCTGCCATGCCCTGCAGCTCTAGCATCACATGAGGCATACCAACATCCTTGAATACACGGTTATTCACGCCATAAGGGCGTTTTTCATCCTGGTAAAAATTCCTCAAATAGGTATAAAGCCACTCAACACCTCGAGCTCGGGCAACAAGTGTCAAATCGGGCGGGGCAGCACCAAACCACTTTTTTTGCTCTTTGACTGGCGCAGCGGTCGTCATCAAACTACCAATATTACTACCAGAAAAATTGAGATTTTGTTGCGCTACTTCATGAGGAATATCCAGATCATCTGCCATACGCTCATAACGCATATATGCAAGCGAATGGCAGCCCATACAATAGTTCACAAAATATTTAGCGCCACGTTGGAGAGACGCTTTGTCATGCAATTCCGGTTCAAATTTATCGCAGTCAATCGTGCCGCACTCTTTTTCGGAACCGCTAGCAAATACACACAAAGGAAATGCCAGCAACAAAGATATAAGAATTTTTTTCATCGCCAGAATCCTCACTTCATGGTCACACGATCAGGTTCAGGCTTGGTCTTCTCAACCGTTGTATATATCGGCATCAGAATGAAGAACAAGAAATAAACCACTGTGAGCGCCTGTGTTACACCCTGATTTGTCAGCCACTCGACATGATGCGGGACGATGTTTGCGAGGAATAAACCACCCGAAGGTATAGCACCCAGATAACCTAATACCAAAAAACTCACCGCAAAACTATATATCGCCACCTTTGTGCCCATCCCTTTGTAACGCCAGGACTTCACTTTACTGCGATCTAGCCACGGCAGCACAAACATGATAGCTATTGCACCTGCCATAACCATAAAGCCCCAGAATTTTGCCGGCAGTCCGAATATTTCCAATGTTGTTGCACGCAACATCGCATAAAAGGGCGTGTAATACCAAACAGGCGCTATATGCGCAGGCGTTTTCAGAGGATTGGCCTCTTCAAAATTTGCATGTTCGAGGAAATAACCACCCATTTCAGGCATGAAAAACAGGATAAAACAGAATACAAAAAGAAATACAGCAATTCCCACAAGATCATGCACAGTGTAATAAGGATGAAAAGGAATGCCGTCAAGCGGCTTGCCATTTGCTCCTTTCTTTTTCTTGATTTCGATACCATCAGGATTATTTGATCCGACTTCGTGCAATGCCAGCAAATGAAGCACCACTAGCATGACTAGAATCAAAGGAATCGCAACAACAT
>DAOMGA010000190.1:0-3986 GCA_035430085.1 Pseudomonadales bacterium | reverse complement strand
GAGGGTCAAGGCATAATCCAGGGTGATATCGGATAGCGCCGTCAGCTCAAGAGCCGTGTGCTCACGGGTAATTTGTTTCATACGCTCTATTGTCGGCAGGCAGCCACCCGGGAAAATATACTGGCGGATAAAATCGGTATCGTTGAGATACTGCTCGTAAATGCTTTCACTGATGGTGATAGCCTGAATCAGGGCTCGACCACCGGGTTTAAGTAATTGGCTACAAGTCTCGAAATAAATCTGCTGGAATTCTGCGCCGACCGCTTCAATCATTTCGATAGAAACCAGTTTGTCATATTTTCCTGTCATTTCACCGCTGTCGAGTAATTCACGATAGTCCTTCAGTAACAAAGTGATGCGATCAGACAAACCTTCCTGCTCGATACGCAGTTTTGCTAAATCATATTGCTGTTGGGAAATGGTTGTTGTGGTAACTCTACAACCGTATTTTTTTGCAGCATGAATGGCCATGCCACCCCAACCAGTGCCGATTTCAATCAGGTGATCGGTTGGCTGTAAATGTAATTGCTGGCAAATGATGTCGAGCTTGTAAGTTGCTGCATCACTAAGGGATTCAGCAGGGTGACGAAATACTGCCGAGGAATACATCATGGATTCATCGAGAAACAGCTGGAAAAATTCATTGCTCAAGTCGTAATGTGCGCTGATGTTTTTTTGTGAGCCTTCTTTGGTGTTGCGGTTCATAGTGTGTACTGCTTTTAGTGCGAGACGCGCAAACAGGCTTTGTTGACCGTCCATACCATTAACGATATCGCGGTTGCGTACCAGCAAGCGAATCACTTGTGTCAGATCCGGTGATGACCACTGGCTCGCCATGTACGCTTCGCCTGCGCCGATGGAACCACGCGTTACTACCACCCGCCACATATCCACATCGCTGACTGTGATGCTGGCATTGATATCATCCGGCGAGCTTATCTCTCCAAATATCTGCACTGGTCTTCCGTCTTCAAAGATAGCCAACCGGCCACCTTGCAGTTTTTTCAGCATGGAGAACACCATGCCGCGATACATATTGTCACTGCTATTGTTGGCAAGGCTGCTAGCAAGGCTGTTAGTAAATTTCAGTTTGTCAAAACTCATCTTGGCAAAATTCAATACGGCATTCATGGATGAATCTCCTTTGAGGTAGAAATTTTTTCAGCTGGTGAAGGGTGATGATGAAAGCGGGCACCACGCCACCAGAGCTGAAGTGCTTGCCAGTAAATCCGAATTGCTACTTGTGCAGTCATCAACGGAAATTGCCATAGCATGCGCAGTAGACTATTGCGTGACAATGGTTGGCGAATAAGCGTCAGCGTTGCATCTGTAACCAAGTATTCTTCAGAGCTTTCCGTTTCGGTAGCGCGGTTTTCAAGGTGCAAATAAAGCTTTTCATTCGCAGCGTTGAAATGCGCAAGGTAATCCATCGCCATCGGATTGAATGGCGATACATGCATCTGTTTGGCAAATCGTACTTGCTGTTGTTTTTTTTCTGCATCACAGGGCAGTACATAGGCGATACGTTCACGCCACGGTGTATTGGTCACCTCTGCAACCATATATTGCAGGGTTACACCGTCGGCTTTATAACAATAAAAACAGCTGATCGGATTCATGCTGATGCCAAAGTGGCGGGGATGTGCCAACAGGCGCACAGAGCCGGAAAAGTGTTTGCCGGTGGCGTTGAAAATGGTGTGATTCACGCGTTGGCGCAATGTTTTTCCCGGTGTGTTAGCCAGATAATCCTGTTCGCGAAACCAGCCAAGTGCAGGGCGGCGTGCAGACCAGAATGGAATGCCATTGAACAATGTTGGTAATTCATCAAGGTCGATATACAGCATCGCAATCGGATACGTGAATGCATGTTTGCCCTCGCGGTGGCGCCGGTGACGAATCTGACCGGTGTAGATTGCGCTATGACAGGTGCTCAGTGCATTCATAATGTCTCACCAAACGCTTCGCAAACACGCAGGGCACTGGCTACGCCATCTTCATGAAAACCGTTGCGCCAGTAAGCACCGCAAAACCAGGTATGGTTTGTGCCATTGATCTCATGCCAGCGTTGCTGCGCTTCTATCCCTGCTAGCGTGAACACAGGGTGGCTATAGCAAAAAGTATGCAATATTTTTGCAGGGTCAATCGCTGCCGTATGATTCAGCGTGACGCAAAAAGTGTGCGCTGATTGCAAACCTTGCAGGATATTCATGTTGTACGTCAGCACAGCATGGGATTGTTTTTCTGCTGTCAGATGATAGTTCCAGCTGGACCAGGCGCGCTTCTGTTCGGGCAGCAAACGCTTATCGGTATGCAGCACTACCTCATTGGCTTGATAGGGAATAGCAGAAAGAATTTCAGTTTCGGCAACGGATTTATCGCCCAACATTTGCAATGCCTGATCGCTATGGCTGGCAATAATCACAGCGTCAAAATGCTCGCTGCCCCGAGAGCTGGTCAACGTTACGCCGTCACTGTGGCGTGTGATATCGGTGACCGGAGTGGAGGTGTGTATGCGATCAGAAAAATCTTTTGTCAGTGGTGCAAGGTATTCCCGTGAACCACCGGGAATTACAAACCATTGCGGGCGTTCTGAAATGCTCAACAAGCCATGATTTTTCAGGAAGCGTACAAAAAATAGCAGTGGAAATTCCAGCATCACTTTGGTGCTGGCAGACCAGATGGCGGCCCCCATCGGTACCAGATAATGTGCGATAAACGCTTTGCTATAGCGATTATTGGCCAGATATTCACCCAGTGTGGTATCTGCTGGCAATGCCCCTGCATCCAGTTCTGCAATGCTGGATTTGTTGAAACGCAGGATGTCGAGCACCATTTTCAGAAATGCAGGGCGAAATAGATTGCGGCGTTGCGCGAACAATGAATTGAGATTGTTGCCGCCGTATTCCAGACCGCTGTGCTCATCATGCACACTGAATGACATTTCGGTTTTCTGCCCGCTGATGCCCAGTTGCGATAACAACTTGATGAAATTCGGGTACGTCCATTCGTTGTAGACAATAAAGCCGGTATCGATGGCGTGTTGTTCGCCATCCGGCATGGTGATATCTACTGTAGCTGTGTGACCGCCAATGGTATTGCTGGCTTCAAATACGGTGATGTCATGCTTGCGGTTGAGCAGGTAAGCGCAAGTGAGACCGGAAATGCCGGTGCCGATGATGGCAATTTTCATGGCTTATTCTCCATCGGTTTTTGCATCAACTGTGATAGTGAAGCCCACCAGGCATGCGGCATACATGCCAACAGCGATAACAAGCCATGCAAAGCACGGGGGAATGTGATTTCAGGTTTGCGTCGATTGATATTTTCCAGAATTTTTGCCGCTGCCTTCTCGGCAGACCATAACCATGGCATAGAGAAATTGTTGCGATCGGTTAACGGTGTTTTGACAAAGCCGGGGCGGACAATACCGATAAAAATCCCGCTTGCCATGACATCAATGCGCAAACAACGGAAAAAGTATTCCAGTGCAGCTTTCGATGCGCCATACGCCCCGGAGCGGGTCAATGGCAGAGTAGTCACTTGGCTGCTGACAACATACAGTGCAGGATTTTTTGCTTTTTTCAGTAATGGCATTGCCAGTGCTGCGGCATTGATCGTGCCATCAAAGTTCACAGTCATCACGCGGCGTATCAATGCAACATCAATAACGCCATTGTCGAGATATTCACACGTGCCGGCATTGAGAATGGCGAGATCCAGCACGGGCGCCAACTGTGTCAATTGTGCTTTTGCTCTTTCTAATGAATCTGTATCGGCAATATCTATTGGCATAGGCAACAGTTGTTGCGGATAAAGCAGCGCCAGTTCTTGTAGCGCTTCAGCATTACGCGCACTGATAATCACACGATGTCCTGTCTTTGCCAGTTGCAATGCCAATTCACGGCCAATGCCTGAACTGGCGCCGGTTATCCATACTGTGAGTGCAGAGCTCATGATGCCAATCCTTTTTTTAACTGACGGTTGAT
>DAOMGA010000189.1:1212-4022 GCA_035430085.1 Pseudomonadales bacterium | reverse complement strand
TAAGCTTTGCTATCGTTGATGAGGTGGATTCTATTCTTATCGATGAAGCGAGAACACCTCTGATTATTTCCGGGCCGACTGAAGAAAGCACAGAAATTTATACTAAGGTCAATGAAATCATACCGTTTTTGACCAAACAGGAAAGTGACGAGCAACCTGGCGATTATACGGTCGATGAAAAGACACGTCAGGTCTATTTAACCGAAGCAGGTCATGAGCGCATTGAACGTTTAATGCCTGAATATGGATTAATGGCTGAAGGAACCAGTCTCTATGATGCGGCTAATATTCGTCTTATGCACTATCTGAGTGCGTCATTGCGTGGACACGCCTTATTCAAGAAAGACGTTGATTACATCGTCGCAAACAATGAAGTGATTATCGTTGATGAGTTTACTGGTCGAATAATGCCAGGGCGGCGCTGGTCTGAAGGCTTGCATCAGGCTATTGAAGCGAAAGAACATGTCACCATTAACAGTGAAAACCAGACGCTGGCTTCAATTACCTTTCAGAACTACTTTCGCCTGTACGAAAAACTTTCAGGCATGACCGGTACTGCCGATACCGAAGCGTTTGAGCTAAACAAGATTTATGGTCTTGAAGTGGTTATTATTCCAACTCATCGTCCCATGATTCGCAAGGATTTGGGCGACGTGGTTTACTTGACCGCTGACGAGAAATATATCGCTGTTGCAAATGATATTAAAGACTGTGTCAGTCGTGGACAGCCTGTTTTAGTAGGAACTACATCCATTGAAAATTCTGAACGGCTTTCTGCCCTGCTAAAAAAACAGGGCATCAAACACGAAGTGCTTAATGCCAAACAACACGAACGTGAAGCCAATATTATCGAACAGGCCGGTATGCCGGGTGCGGTCACTATTGCTACCAATATGGCAGGCCGGGGTACAGATATCGTACTGGGCGGCAATCTCGACGCAGAACTGCGGGCTCTAGGCGAAGATGCCAGTGAGGACGAAAAGGAAAAAGTACGCGGAGCCTGGCTGGACAGGCACAATCAGGTACTTGCCAATGGCGGTTTGCATGTTATTGGTTCAGAGCGTCATGAGTCGCGCCGTATAGACAATCAATTAAGAGGTCGTTCAGGTCGACAGGGTGATCCTGGTTCAACACGTTTTTACTTGTCCCTGCAAGATGATTTGATGCGTATTTTTGCATCTGACCGTGTGGCTGGTTTGATGAAGAAGCTGGGCATGGGGGATGGTGAAGCTATAGAGCATCCTTGGGTGACCCGCTCTATCGAGTCTGCGCAGCGCAAAGTTGAAGGTCGCAATTTTGATATACGTAAAGAAATCCTGGCTTATGACGATGTCGCTAACGATCAGCGTAAAGTTGTTTATGCTCAGCGTAATGAATTGATGGCGGCTGATGAGATTTCCGACATTATTACAGCCATACGCAAAGATGTAGTCAACAATGTGATTACTCAGTATATCCCGGCAAAAACCATGGTTGAGCAATGGGATATAAAAGGTCTGGAAGAGCATCTGCATCAAGAATTTAATGTTCAAATTCCCGTACAGAAAATGCTGGATGACGATCATAATCTGCAGGAAGCAGCCTTGCGTACTCGTATAATTGATATTCTGGAACAGAACCACAAAGAAAAAGAACAAAAGATTAGTAAGGAAGTATTACAGCACTTTGAAAAATCAGTGATGCTGCAAGTGCTGGATACCAGTTGGAAAGAACTTCTTCGGTTTCCGCAACAACGCCGTAATCGGCGCTGAATTGTTTGCGCCACCACGTCGAAACCGCTTGCGGATTGAAATTCGCATCGCGGGGGACGCGGTCGTCTTCGAACTTTTTGAGCAACTGCGCCAACCCCTCCGCCCACGAACGATGGAAGTCAATCGGCGCGATGCGCTGCAACTGAATGGCAATCTCGTCTTGCACCAGCGGGTCAATTCGCAACGGAATGATGAAATTCTTCAACCCCTCGCTGCGAACCACGGCCTTTGCGAAGTGGATTTCCTGCAGCGTGCCGTCGCGCTGATTGGAATGGCGCGAGTGAACGAATATCACTTTGGCGGCTTTCTCTTTGATGATGCGCTGCACGTCATCCCAAATGATTTCTCCGCCGAGCAAATTCGTCAGGTCGCACCAGACGGGATAGCCTGCATTGGCGAGTTGCAGCGCGAGCCAGCGCGCGAATTCATTGTCTTCGGGGTAAGCGTGGCTGATGAACAACCGATCGCGTTGCGTGGCCGCTATGCTTGCCGTTGGTTGTGTTTGGAATGGCTGATCGTACATCTGGTAAAACAAGCAAAGGTTCTGTCATTCGCCAGAACCCTTTTTAACCGCAAGTGCAACCTCTGAAAAAATCATTGTGACCAGCAGCAATGCTAAATCAGAACAACAAAGATTGGGGCAGACAGTTACTTTTCTAGTATTGAATTTGTGGTCAAACAAATCAAGGAATTGGAACTAACTGTCTATGCCCAAAGGCATTGAACTTTGTTGCGACCAAACAAAAAAGGCAATCGCACGGTGAAGGACGTTCGCTCTTTGGAGCAAGCGCTGGCACGACACTTATCGTGGCACAATGCCTGCGTCAAGCTTGTGGCCGCTTTTATTCTCGTATTGATGAAGGTAAAAAACGTCAATCTGGTGCAAATCACCAGGTTATGTGCATCCGATAACCAAGTTTATGAAGTGCTTCCCTACCCTTCGAAAAGGCCGCCCTCAGATCAACTCAATTCTTTTAAGGCTTGCAGGACTTCTTCATCCGTTTCATCGCCTCTAATGATTGGCATCATTTCAAGCGGCGAGACATCAGGCGGCAATTC
>DAOMGA010000189.1:0-1187 GCA_035430085.1 Pseudomonadales bacterium | reverse complement strand
CTTTGGCCTAAACTCCCTGATTGCTCGTTCACGCGCAGCCTGCTTTTGCTCAGGAGTTCGATTGATCAACGCCTCTACTGCGCGCATCCCAACTTCTGGATCATAGTCATTCATACAAATTTCAGTTCGCTTAAAAATAGGAAGAGGTGTTTATGGAACGGGGTTGATAACCGCCAAGCCTTCGGTTTGAGCGATGGAACACAAAGCCTTGTCGGCGCAAACGAAGTAATCAATCTTTCCTTTTTTTTGTGCTTCTAAAGCTATAGCAAGTTGCAGCGCATCCAAGGTTCGCAGGTTTTGCGTAAGTCCGTACTTGTCAATGAGCGCTATTGCTTGTTGAAAGTTGCTGTCTCGGAAACGAATCCCATTGATCACTTTACGAGCGATGTCATCCTCAAAAAGTATGCAAACGTGCTGAAAGTTTGCTGGTGTCGTTTGATTGTTTCTCACTTTGCGAGCAAAGGCAGAGCGAAACTCTACAAAGGCTAACCGCGAAATGAAAACTTGCGCGATTGGGTCTTGAAAGATCGCATCAATATCAGCCGTCCCTACCTCTACGTGATAATGTTTGTTGAGTGCGCTGGTGTCTAAGAAGTAGCCGGGCATCAGAATCTTTCTTCTCTCTCTGCAATGATGTCATCACTCATAGAGCCGGGGATTGATGCCAACTCTTGGCGCACACTTTCAAGTGTGATGCTGGGGTCTTTCGTTTTTGCGCGGTTTTCACAATAGCGATGTAGGTCAGTATCAAGAAAATCGTCTTCGTTGGTAGTCAACGGAGCAACAGCCACAGTGACCATCACCTTTTGATTATTCAAAAGATTGAGCGGTTTAAGTAAACGCAAAATCCCTTCTTGTTGATAAACTGCTTCGAGTTGTCTGGCCATAAAATTCCCCCTTGAAAAAACGAAATGCCTAACTCAAATCGTAGCAGATTCTGGTGGGTTGAGCGAGAATTTTTGAATGCCGACAGGAGCGGCACTCCATTTCGCAGACAGTGACTACAAAATTTCTTTACTTCTCCTGAAGCCTTGCGACTGCAATTTCATCTCATTTTTTAGCCAGGCGACGTAGAATAAAAATAAAAAATCTGCCATCATTATTGGCATAGAAAACAGCCTAACTATGCAATCAGCCCAGCCCGTCGCAACCGACATCAACGAACAGCCGTTCTCTTTAGAGAGCTT
>DAOMGA010000188.1:0-4027 GCA_035430085.1 Pseudomonadales bacterium | reverse complement strand
GTTGGAAGTGAGGCAATGCGGCTTCGTATTTATCAAGACCGTTCAGTGCAAAACCCATATTGCAGTGAGCGTCAGAAAAATTCTGCTTCTTGTTCAGTGCTTTCTTAAGTATCTCAAAAGCCTCACTAAAACGCTGTTCGGTAACAAGTACAGCGCCAAGATTGTTTAGTGGTTCTGCATAAGTATCCGAGGTCGCAATGGCGGCTCGATACCAGCGGATTGATTCATCCGGCTGTTTGCGTTCCTTGCAAATACTACCTAAATTATTTAGCGCGGTGCCTAATTTAGGGTTAAGGGCAATTGCCCTCTTCTGGTAATTCTCGGCGATGTCATATTCTTTCTTGTCATAATGAGCAATACCTAAATTGCTATGCGCCGAGGCCATTTTTTTATCGAGGCTTATAGCGCGCTCTCCGTGTTCAATAGCAAAATCGAGCTGGCCAATTTGTCGGTACATCTCTCCTATGTTGGCATGAAACAGTGCAACTTTGTCATTGCTCGCCAGCGCTCGCTCGATGAGCTGTATAGCAAGATCCAGCTTGCCAACCTGGTGCGCTATAACACCTAGCAAATGCAGTGCATGTGCATTTTCAGGTTCAGCTTTCAGTACTTGTTGTATGAGCATCTCGGCGTCACGCAGGCTGCCTTGTGCTTGTAACTGCCCAGCTTTTAGAAGCGCTTGATTAACATTCAACGTATGTATGGCGTTGGAAGTAGATTGTGTAGTCATCTGGAATGAACTCTGTTATTAAATCTGTGAAGGTCGATATGTTTTAACTACTTCCATCAGCGGCTGTAAATGATTGGCAAAATGTTCCCATCGTTTGATAGATGACTGATAAATAGGTTTGCGAACTTGCGCGATACTAGCTGTTTGCACTAAACGATCATTTTTGTGGAAGTCCATGCAGTTGTCATTCCAGGGAAGTCCAACAAAATCCAGTAGTTTATGGGTCATGGCATCTTGATCTGAAACCATTTTCTCATAAGGAAGATCAAGAATGGCTCCAGACGGAAGCCGCGAGTGCCAGAACTTCATAAGTTTGCAATAGCGCACGTAGTAACGTCCCAGCGTTTCAAGGTCATAAGCAAAAGGCATACTTTGATTGAATAGACGTGAGTAGCAGGAAAAACAGGAATCCATAGGGTCGCGCATAGCGTTAATAAATTTGGCGTTAGGGAGTGCGCGGTGGATCATGCCAATATAGAAAAAATTGGCAGGCATTTTGTCGCTGATAAATTGTTTATCAGGTGCCAGACGCCAGACGCTGTCTGTATAGGATTGACCTAAATTTGCAAAGTCTTGATCTGTCATTTTTGCAGCCCAATCAGTAAAGGGGCGGCCTGCTGTAGCACCGGGTACTTTATTAATGGCTTGATTCATATTGGGCAGCTCGCCAGCGCCATAAACATCAGGGTGGCTACACAGAATTTGTTCAATGAGTGTTGTGCCTGAACGCGGCATGCCAACAATGAAAATGGGAGTGCGCGCATCAGTATGAGATTGGCTGGGCTTGCAGAATTCAGGCGTGAACACACGCTGTATGCTTTCCAGCAGTGCATCCATATTGGATTCATCATAAGGTTGGAGTTGGCACTGCAACCGGTTGCCTTTAGCGTAGGCTGCAAAAGCCCGATCATATTCCCCGATATCATCCAGCGCCTTGCCCAGCGCAAACTGGTATCTAATTTGTGCTTCTACGGGCAATTTGTCCGCATCACGAGTCACAGCTTCCAGCATGGCTAAGTGCCTATCATCTCGCGTGTATGTCTTCAAAGATGAAAGATTGTAGTGGGGCTCAACAAAGCTTGGACGCGCATCAATAGCGGCCTCAAAGCGGGCTTGGGCTTCACTTAATTTACCTTGCTCACTGTAAATAGCGCCTACATTGTTTTGTGCTTCTGCATGTTTAGGATTGAGCGTAGCTGCCTGTAAGTATGCCTCCAGAGAGCCGGCTCGATTGCCTTGAGATTCACGTGCAGCCCCTAGGTTATTCCAGGCCATACTGTAATCTGGTCTCAGCGCTATAGCTTTGCTGTAACACTGTTCGGCTTGTTTGTAAGCCTTCCGGTCATTAAATACCAAGCCTAGATGGTAGTGATTTTCAGCATTGTTTGGCTGAAGAATCATGGCACGGCGACTGGCTTGCAGCGCCCGATCAAGTTTGCCGGCGCGGCGAAACATTTCTCCCAGGTTTTTATGATAAAGGGCGTTGTTTGGAGCAAGCTTAGCGGCACGAGCCATGAAATTCAGCGCCTGTCCATTTTTACCCACCTTAATGGCAAGCATGGCTAAACCGTTAACTGCAAGGTGATTATTGGGTTGCTTGGCAAGAATGTTGCGATATATCTGTTCGGCGAGGCGTAAACGACCAGCATCCTGATGGGATTTGGCCAGTTTAAGGGCTTCAGGAATGGCAAGAATACGTGGCTGGCTGGCAACGGAGCCCGTTGCGGCTGTGCGATTTTCCATAATAATTCCAACTGATCTGACTTGTGAATATTTTGTGAATAGCTTAGCATTTCTGCATATATATACCCAAGACACCTTACGCTTTTGTATATCAATCAAAAGACGGTGTTTGTTTTAGCTAAAACAACATAAGGATATTAGAAATGCAGTCAAAAAACCGTGTTTTTACAGCAAAACCACTGAGTCAAGCCATTGCGGCAACCATTTTTGCTCTGGCGGGCGAAGTAGCTTTAGCTGCGCCTTGCCCAGGAGCGCCAGTCGGCGGAACAACTGCCGGGTGTACGCTGACTGGCGGAGCCAGTGTTACTGTTTTAACCACGGGATTAATAACGTCTGGCGTCAGCGTGACGGCTGCTTCAGTGGCGGGTGCGGTAACTAACTTGGGTACCATTTCCGGCGCGAATGCACTATTGGTTGATAGCGGCAGCACCTTGGGCTCGCTGACCAATACCGGCGTCATGAACGGCACGAGCGGCGATGCCATTTTGGTGGAGAGCAGCTCTTCTGTTGGCAGCATAACTAACACGGGCACTATTTCAGGTAGTGCCAATGGCATGACTGTAACGAATTCTTCGACGATTACAGGCACCATCGTTAATGACGGCACTATCACTGGTAGTGATAACGGCATAGAAATTAGCAATAGTTCATCAGTGCAGGGTGACATTGTGAATACCGGTGTGATTAATGCCGGTTCATCTAACGGTATATTGGTATCTAACTCATCCAGTGTGACTGGCACGATTACCAATGTGGGCACTATAGATGGCGGTTCTCAAGCTATCAGTGTGACAGGCAATTCATCTGTTGGTGGCATTAACAATACAGGCACCCTTATTGCCGGAACGTCAGATGCTATTGAGGTAATTAGTTCTATTGTCGGCGCAGGCGGCATTGTTAACACCGGACTTATTGATGCGGGTTCTTATGGTGTCTATGTTACTAGCTCATCAACTATCAATGGCGACATTCTTAACACAGGAACTATCAGCGCGGCTGGTGCTGGTATTTCTGTAAGCTCCAGTAGCGTTGTCAATGGCAATATCAGCAATTCAGGCACCATCGTGGCGGGCTCATCAAGTACGGGTATTTATTTTGACGGCACTTTGAACGGCGGTATCGTGAATACCGGTTCGATTTCTGGTGGCGCAGGCATCGTGAATGACGGTCTGATTACAGGCGCATCAACAGGCATTCTTGTTGATGGCGGCACAGTAACAGGTGGCATCGAGAACAACGGCACTATCGTCGCTTCTAGCATCGGCATTGGTTTAACGTCAGCGGTGGTGAGTGGCGGTATTCAGAACAACGGCACTATTACTGCGTATACGGGCATCTGGGTTGATACCAGTTCGGTTGTCACCGGTGGCGTGACCAACAATGGCACGATAAACGCCAGTGGTGACGGCATGGGTGTTGATACTTATTCTACGGTTGATGCGCTTACTAACTCGTCGACAGGCGTCATCAATGCTTCTAGTGACGGCATTCGCTTAGAGACCAGTTCAGTAGTTACGGGCGCTATTACTAACGATGGCGTAATCAACGCATCTG
>DAOMGA010000187.1:0-4033 GCA_035430085.1 Pseudomonadales bacterium | reverse complement strand
CCAAGTCACATGGGGAACATCGCCGGAAATGGGGTTGCCGGTTGATGCTGCTGTGCCAGACCCTGCAAAAGAAACCGATGCGGTAAAACGCGAGGGTTATGCGCGCGCATTGCAGTACATGGGCTTGCAGGCGAATCAGAAAATTACATCGATCAAACTGGATCGGGTGTTTATCGGTTCCTGTACCAATTCACGCATTGAGGATTTGCGCGAAGCTGCGCATGTTGCGCAGGGGAGAAAAGTTGCTGCCAGTGTAAAACAGGTGTTGATTGTTCCCGGTTCGCAGCAAGTCAAGAAGCAGGCGGAAGCAGAAGGGCTAGACAAGATTTTTATTGCAGCAGGTATGGAGTGGCGTGAGCCGGGTTGTTCCATGTGTCTGGCGATGAATGCAGATCGTCTGGGTAGCGGTGAGCATTGTGCTTCAACTTCCAACCGTAATTTTGAAGGGCGGCAGGGCTTTGGAGGTCGCACACATCTGGTGAGCCCTGCAATGGCAGCTGCAGCTGCCGTGGCTGGTCATTTTGTGGATGTGCGCGAAATGATGGAGGGTAAATTATGAAGCCGTTTGAAGTACATAAAGGCATTGTCGCGCCGATGGATCGTGCGAATGTCGACACAGACATGATTATTCCCAAGCAGTTTTTGAAATCGATCAGCCGCACCGGTTTTGGTCCGAACCTGTTTGATGAGTTGCGCTATCTCGATGTCGGTGAGCCTGGCATGGACAACAGCAAGCGCCCATTGAATGCGGAGTTCGCTTTGAATTTTCCGCGTTATCAGGGTGCTTCGATTTTGTTGGCGCGCGAAAATTTTGGTTGCGGCTCTTCACGTGAACATGCGCCTTGGGCGCTGGAAGACTATGGTTTCAGAGTGGTTATTGCGCCGAGTTTTGCGGATATATTTTTTAATAACTGTTTCAAGAATGGCATGTTGCCGATTGTATTGCCGCATGATGTCGTTGAACAATTGTTTCAGGAAATGTTTGCAACAGAGGGCTATCAGCTGACTGTGGATTTGCCATCGCAACAAGTGCTGACGCCATCCGGGCAGCGTTTTGATTTCAGTGTGGATGCGTTCCGTAAGCATTGTTTGTTGAATGGTCTTGATGATATTGGTCTGACCTTACAGGATGCTGGTGCTATTCGCTCCTTTGAAGAAAAATACCGTCAGGCATCACCCTGGTTGTTTGGTCGTTGGTAAGTAAGAAATGGGTAAAGGAAAAGCTATGAGCAAGAAATTATTGATCCTGCCTGGTGATGGCATCGGGCCGGAAATTGTCGAACAAGCCGTTGCCGTGCTTGATGTGGTGAATAAAAAATTTTCACTGGGTCTGCAAACGGAAAGTGGTTTGCTGGGCGGTGCTGCCATCGACGCGCATGGCATGCCATATCCTGATGTAACACACGAGCAGGCGACAAAAGCTGACGCTATTTTGTTGGGCGCAGTCGGTGGTCCGAAATGGGATCAGCTGGACACAGCCATCCGTCCGGAAAAAGGTTTGTTGGCGATTCGTTCGAAGCTCGGTTTGTTCGGTAACTTGCGCCCTGCAATTTTGTATCCGCAATTGGCGGCAGCTTCGTCATTAAAACCGGAAATTGTTGCGGGTCTGGATATTCTGATTGTGCGGGAGTTAACCGGCGGTTTGTATTTCGGCGGCCCGCGTGGTGTTCGCGTACTGGAAAACGGTGAGCGCGAAGGTTTCAATACAGCCGTTTATCGTGAAAGTGAAATCGAGCGCATTGGTAAACTGGCGTTTGAACTGGCGCGTAAACGCAACAAAAAATTGTGTTCTATCGATAAAGCCAATGTGCTGGAAGTGACGGTATTGTGGCGTGAAGTGATGGAGCGTATTGGCAAAGATTATCCGGATGTACAGTTGTCGCATATGTATGTGGATAACGCTGCGATGCAACTGGTGCGCGCACCAAAACAGTTTGACGTGATGGTAACCGGCAATATGTTTGGTGATATTTTGTCTGACGAAGCAGCGATGCTGACAGGCTCTATTGGCATGTTGCCATCAGCATCGCTCGACGTGAACGGTAAAGGTTTGTACGAACCCTGTCACGGATCTGCACCGGATATTGCAGGGCAAGGAATTGCGAATCCATTGGCAACGATTTTGTCGGTCGCGATGATGTTGCGCTATTCGCTGGCGGCACCGGATGCAGCTGATGCAATCGAAAAAGCCGTTGGTCATGTGCTGGATCAGGGCTTGCGCACAGCGGATATCATGAGCGATGGGATGCAAAAAGTTGGCACCCGTGCAATGGGTGAAGCAGTCGTAGCTGCGCTTGCATAAGCTAGAATATACAAAGTAAGAATTAAAGATGGTGATGTTATGAATAAAGTCGGTTTTGTTGGTTGGCGCGGAATGGTCGGCTCAGTGCTGATGCAGCGCATGCAGGAAGAGGATGACTTTCGCGATATCGAGCCATTTTTCTTTACCACATCGCAAGTGGGACAGTCTGGTCCCGTTGTTGGTAAGCCAACTGGCGCATTGCTTGACGCAAACAGTATTGAAGCGTTGAAAGAAATGGACGTGATCGTGACTTGCCAAGGGGGCGATTACACCAAGGCTGTTTTTCCGCAACTGGAAGCCGCTGGTTGGAAAGGTTTCTGGATTGATGCTGCGTCCGCACTGCGCATGGATCCTGATGCCGTTATCGTACTTGACCCTGTCAATAACGATGTGATTGAACGCGCGCTCGATCATGGTCAGCGCAAATTTGTCGGCGGTAACTGCACGGTCAGTCTGATGTTGATGGCGTTAGGTGGTTTGTTCCGCGAAGGGTTGATCGACTGGATTTCATCCATGACGTATCAGGCCGCTTCGGGCGCTGGTGCGCAAAACATGCGCGAGTTGTTGAAACAGATGCAGGTACTCGGCAATGTGGTGGCGTCAGAGCTTGAGAATCCGGCTTCCGCCATTCTCGACATTGACCGCAAAGTGGCAAGCGCCATGCGTTCGGCAGATTTTCCTATAGCGCAATTTGGTGCGCCATTGGCTGGCAGTTTGATACCGTGGATCGATACGCGCCTCGATAACGGTCAGAGCCGTGAAGAGTGGAAAGGTCAGGCTGAGACCAACAAGATCCTTGGGCTGGATGGCGATCAGATCATCCCGATTGATGGTTTATGCGTGCGTATCGGAGCCATGCGCTGCCACAGTCAGGCTCTGACTATCAAGCTGAAGCGCGAAGTGCCGGTGTCTGAAGTCGAGACAATCCTGGCTTCCGCCAATGATTGGGTGAAAGTGGTACCCAATGATAAGTCCTTGACTGTGCAGGAGTTATCTCCCACAGCGGTCACTGGTACTCTGTCTGTGCCAGTAGGGCGTATCCGTGCTTTAAATATGGGTAAAGAGTACCTGTCAGCGTTTACAGTCGGTGATCAGTTATTGTGGGGAGCTGCTGAACCTTTGCGCCGGATGCTGCGAATTATTGTGGAGGGGTAGACTTCCTCAGGGTGATTAGTGGCGAGTCCGGAGATGTGATCTTCGTGGCAAAATCAACATTTTTTTCCTAAAAACTCTATTGATGCCATAGGGTTACATGGATAATTGAACCTGTATTCTAGTTTTTTGCGTTTGTATCCTGTAAAGTCACGCGAGATTGGTATATTAAGGCTGCTGTCTATCGGTAGTGGCAGCTTCGCTCAAACCACAGAAACGCCAGAATGGCGATAAAAAAGGGCAGGTCGTATGGATCGTAAATTTGTCATCGCACTCTCTTCATTGGCGGGCAGCATCATGCTCTCGGATGCTCATGCCATCGGGTTGGGCGATATCAAGCTACGCACAACGCTGAATGAGCCGCTGCGCGCCGATATCCAGTTGGTGCAGGTGAAAGACCTGAGTGAGAGTGAGATTCTTGTTAATCTCGCTCCGAAGGAAGATTTTGACATGGCTGGCGTAGACAGGGATTTTTTGTTGACCAGCCTTCGTTTCCGGTTGGACCTTGATGATCCTAATCACCCTAAAGTGGTTGTCACAACCCAGCAGCCTATTCGTGAGCCGTTTCTCAACTTTCTG
>DAOMGA010000186.1:3534-4038 GCA_035430085.1 Pseudomonadales bacterium | reverse complement strand
TAGGTGATGGCATCAACGATGCGCCTGCTTTGGCACAAGCAGATATCGGTTTTGCGATGGGCGGTGCAGGTACGCACACAGCCATGGAAGCTGCTGATGTGGTTGTGATGAATGATGATATCCGCCGTCTTGCTGAAACGATCACACTGTCACAGAAAACGCGTGCCGTGTTATGGCAGAACATTGCGCTCGCACTCGGTATCAAGCTGGTATTCTTGTTGCTGGCCTTGTTTGATGGGGCATCCATGTGGATGGCGGTATTTGCAGATATGGGAGCCAGTTTGTTGGTGGTGTTCAATGGCTTGCGTTTGCTGCAGCAGGCCGAGGCTGGCAATTGAACAGCCAATCCGCTAGGATGAAAAGATGATCAAACGCTGGCTTTGTCTGTTATTGGTATCTGCGTTCCTGCTTCAGTCTGCGGTGGCGGGTGTGCAGTCGCACGTCGCTGATCCTGCCAAGGCGGATCATCAATCAGCGATTGTTGGAATGGATCATGTGCAACAT
>DAOMGA010000186.1:0-3515 GCA_035430085.1 Pseudomonadales bacterium | reverse complement strand
CGCCAGATTGTGACATGCAGCAGCACGGTCATTGCTGTCATGGACATCTTGGTGTCGCGCTGTTGATTGGTCATGCTTTCGATTTTTCTTCAAAAAATAATCTGCCCTCTGTGGATTACACGTTTTTTGTTCCTTCCTCGCCTTCCAGCGAATTGTTTCGCCCTCCCACTGTTTAACCCTGCTCCTTACTGATAACTGACCGGCATTTTCATGCCGATTCTATTTATTTGTTTTAGCAAAGGGTTTCCTTATGAAATTTTCTCACGCTTCGTTTGTGGTTTTCACATCAATGGCTCTGGCCGCATGTTCTACCCAGTCCATTTCACCTATAGCCAATATTTCGCCTGATAATCCTGACTGGAAATTTTCACAGGTTCGCATTTCCAGTGAGCAGAATGAAACAGTAATTGGCGCCAATCTTCACCCTACTAAATTCAGTAAAGCCAAAGGGTATATACAAGCCAAAGCTGTCGATAAAAATGGCACTTTACTGGCAACATCAGAATGCAAGAAAACACCGATGCACCCCAAGCGGGTGAATAGGCGACAACAGGTGGTCAGTGGTGGCTATACAGAAATCACACTGCCTGTCGTATTACAGCCAGATACAAAAATAGAACTGGGCGTATTCAGCAACAAAAGTTGCACGTCACAGGCACTCTAATTTTCCCTGAACTGCGCGGCGAACCAGACTGATACATGGCATCAGCGGGTTTGATCGTCCTTTAATTTTACGCTGGAGGGTTTTATGGCGTGGATTACATCGTTTCAAAAACGGCACGGTCGCGTGCCGTTTACTGGCCTGGCTTGTGCTTTGGCTCTTCAGTTGATGTCGCTGCCAGTCTGGTCTGATACATCCCTGACTTTGGCAGAGGCTATGGAGCATGCTCTGGCAAAAAATCCTGCGCTGCAGGTATTTCCCTTACGTGAAAAAGCCTTGCAAGGGAAAGCACAAACCGACGCCTTGCGTCCTGCGCTGGAAGCGGGTGTTGAAATCGAGAATGTTGCAGGCAATGGTGATTACAGCGGCACAGAGGCGATGGAGACCACTTTGTCATTGTCGTCGGTGCTGGAACTGGGCAACAAACGTGGTGCGCGGATCGCGGTTGCCGACGCAAGGATTGACCAGCTGCAAGCAGAGAGGGAAGTGGCTGCGTTGGATATCAGCGGCGAAGTTGCTCGTCGGTTTCTGGATGCGCTGGTAGCGCAGGAACGTCTTGCCTTGGCACGTGAAGCGGAAAAACTGGCCAGTGAAACGGTGCAAGCGGTCAAGCGTCGTGCCGAGGCAGGTGGCGGATCGCACGCGGATGTGTTGCGTGCGAAGGCGTCACTGGAACAAGCGAAATTGGCGAGTGCGCATGCAGCTAGTACAGCCCGCGCCAACCGTATTCTGTTGGCATCATTGTGGGGAGAGACCGAGCCGGGTTTCCTGACGGTATCTGGCGACTTGCTGACAGTTGGCTCGCAAGAACCGGTAGCGGCGCTGTTTGAGCGCGCCAGCCGCAACCCATCTGTGTTGAGACTCGCCAGCGAAACCCGCCTGAAAGACGCGGAAGTGCGCATGGCGCAAGCCAATGCCAAACGCGATATCAACTGGTCTGCCGGTGTGCGTCAACTGAACGAAACCGATGACACGGCACTGGTTGCCAGCATGAGCGTGCCGTTGTTTGCAGGCTCGCGCAATGCCGGTGCCTTGCAAGCCGCACAAGCTGAGAAAGACGAAGCGACCTTTCTGCAAAGCACCACCTTGCAGCAATTGCAGGCGCGGTTGCAGGCTCTGCATGGCCAACGCCAGCAATCACTGGATGAAGTGTATGCCTTGCAAACCACCGTGACGCCCTTGCTGGAACAAGCCCTGCAATCCACGCGCACGGCGTTTGCCAACGGTCAGTTGGGTTATCAGGAATGGCTGGTAACGCGACAAGAATTGTTAGCGGCGCAGCTGGCGCAGTTGGATGCCGCAGATGAAGCACAACGCTTGCGCATTGATATTGAACAACTCACGGCAGAACCATTGCTGGCTCAGTCAGCCAAAAAATCACAGGAATAATTGATATGAAAAATATTCGTTTTACACCACAACTATTGAACCTTACGTTGGTAATGCTGCTGGGTATTGCCTTGCCAACCAGTTATGCCAATGCAGCAGAAGATCATGCCGATCATGCACACGATGAACACGGCCATGAAGAAAAACAGCATGAGGAGAAGCCGGAACATGACCATGCTGCCGAAGCAGGCGATAAGGATCATAGCGATCACAATGCAGAACAAGGTTCCGAAGAAAAGCACGAAGAAGAGGAAGGCCACGATCACGGTCATGGCCATGAAGAAGGCCCGACGGATCGCACTGAACTGGAGCCGGCAGTCATGCAATCGTCCGGCATCACCGTCGCAACTGCCGGTTCAAGTCATATTGCACACACCGTGGCGCTCACAGGCCGTGTGACATTGAACCAGAATACATCCGCCGTGGTCAGGGCGCGTTTTCCGGGTGTGGTGCAAGCGGTCTACAAATCGCAAGGTGATACGGTCACAGCTGGTGAGGTGATGGCGCTGGTGGAAAGCAATGAAGGCTTGCAGCGCTATCCGCTCAAGTCGCCCATTGCCGGTACGGTATTGAGCCGGGAGACGCAGGTGGGTGATGTGGCGGGCGATGCGCCGCTGTTCACGGTCGCGGATATCCGCGAGTTGTGGGTCGAGTTGTATGTCTTCCCGCAGGATGTTGGCAAGGTTGCTGTAGGGCAGGCATTACGTGTCAGCAGCAGTGAGTGTGACGATCAGCAGGAAACAACGATCAGCCATGTGTTGCCCGTGACAAACGCGGCTACGCAAACCGTATTGGCGAGAGCGGTCATCCGCAATCTCGATAACCACTGGCTACCCGGCATGATGATTCACGGCGAGTTGGTTACGGCAGAAAAAGCAGTGCAGGTCGCCGTCAACAATGCAGCCATTCAGCGTATGGAAGGCAAGGATGTGGTGTTCGTGCAGGAAGGTAACGCCTATGTCATGCGGCCAGTAAAAGCCGGCTTGCGTGACGCTGAACGCACCGAGATTGTGGATGGCCTGAAAGCGGGTGAACGCTACGTCAATGAAGGCAGTTTCACCGTCAAGGCAGATATCGGTAAGTCTTCTGCTGAACACGAACACTGAGGCCGACGATCATGATTGAACGTTGCCTGATTTTTTCATTACAACACCGGTTTTTAATTTTGCTCGGTACGCTCGCCGTTGTTGCGCTGGGTGCCTGGCATTTGCAGAAGTTGCCGATTGATGCCGTGCCGGACATCACCAACAATCAGGTGGCCATCAATACCGTTGCGCCGGCCTTGTCGCCGGAGGATATCGAGAAGCAAGTGACGTTTCCCGTAGAAACGGCCTTGGCTGGCATCCCCGGTTTGAGTTACACCCGCTCGATTTCACGCAATGGCTTTTCGCAAGTCACAGCGGTTTTTCATGACGACGTGGATATCTACTTTGCCCGCCAATTGGTGTTGGAACGGATGATCGCG
>DAOMGA010000185.1:0-4067 GCA_035430085.1 Pseudomonadales bacterium | reverse complement strand
ACACAGCGCAGCCACTGGCAAATCACGCGCTACTACCACTGCCAGATCCCGACGCACCTCCGGAAAACGTGACAGGCTGGAAAACACAGGTTGGCGCGCTGCCAGTAAAGCATTGCGTTCCACCTCAAACACATAGACAGGATGGTTGATATCCAGGGTGCGCTGCACTTCAGGATGCAATGCACCAATCAAGCCGACAATTTTGTCGCCATCAAGAATCTCGGCCGTCTGACCGGGGTGCAGCGCCGGATGAATGGCGGCCCGGAAGCTGAAATCTCCTGCTCTGCCGGTACGTGCCAGCAATGCCTCCAGATCACCTTTCAGGTCATAAAAATCTACCAGATTGCCGCCATTCGCATGCCAGGCTTCCGGCGCACGCGTGCCGTACAACAAGCCGGCGATCACTGGCTGCTGCTGCAGTAGACCATCGACAAGACGAAATCGCAGACCGGATTCAAACAGACGAGCACGGTTCTGCTGACGATTAAGGTTGTTTTGCAGGATATTGACCAGACTCGGCACGAGGCTGGCACGCATATCGCCCATATCAGCAGAGATGGGGTTACGCAAACGCACAGAGGCTTGTTCAGGCTCGAACAACGCTTGCAGCTCCGGTGAAATAAACGAATAGCTGATCACTTCACGATAGCCGCGACCCACCAGCGTATTGAGCAGCACATCGGCAGCGAGCGCGGTTTCCGGCATACCGGTGAGATCAAGGCTGGCTTTAATGGAGCGCGAAGGCAAGTTGTTATAGCCGTAAACGCGAGCGACTTCCTCGATCAGGTCCTGCTCGATAGCGATGTCATAGCGCCAGCTCGGCGGCTGGATTATCCAGCCGGAAGCATCCACCTGAGGCGCAAAGCCAAGCCGCTGGAAGATGCCGGTCACTTCATTTTCCTGCAGTGAAACACCAAGATACTGATCAAGTCGGGCGCGGGTCAGTGTCACCGGTTGACGATCCGGCAACAAATCTTCAGAAACCACATGAACTACCGGCCCCGGCTCACCGCCAGTAATTTCCAACAGTAATTGTGTAGCTCTTTCAATGGCTTCCAGCTGTTTATTAAAGTCAACTCCACGCTCAAAGCGGTGCGAGGCATCGGTATGTAAACCGTAATCCCGCGCCTTGCCAGCCAACAGCACCGGGTTAAACCAGGCGCTTTCCAGTAATACGTTACGGGTAGTCGGCGATACTGCACTGTCGGCACCGCCCATAATACCAGCTATGGCCAAGGGACCTTTGTCGTCAGCAATCACCAGCGTCTCTGGCTTCAATTCGACGGTCTGACCATCCAGTAACGCCAGCGTCTCTCCCTGTTTAGCCAAGCGCACTGTAATCCCGCCGTGCAATTTATCCAGATCAAAAGCATGCATCGGCTGCCCGAGCTCAAGCAGCACATAATTGGTGATATCGACCACCGGATCAATCGAGCGCACACCGGCACGGCGCAACCGTTCACGCAGCCATACCGGCACAGGGCGACTGGTATCCACATTGCACACCACGCGCCCAGCGTAACGTGCACAGTGCGCAGGCGCTGCAACCATTACTTCACATACTTTCTTAGAAATAGGCTGTACTTGATTGATATGTAACGATTTATGGCTTGTTGAAATCAGGGCGGCAACTTCGCATGCCAGGCCTGCTACACCGAGGCAGTCGCCACGGTTGGGAGTGAGGTCGACTTCGATAATCTCATCATCCAGCTGTAGCCAATCTCGCAAGTTCTGACCGACAGGCGCATCAGCTGACAGCTCCCACAGACCATCGCTGCTGTCGGCCAAGCCCAGCTCCTGTTCGGCGCACAACATCCCAAACGATTCGACGCCACGTATTTTGGCTTGTTTGATTTTAAAGTCGCTGGGCAGCTCAGCTCCCAGTGTGGCAAATGGAATCTTGATACCAACACGGGCATTGGCTGCACCACAGACTACTTGTTGCATGCCATCAGGATGCCCCGCCACCTGACAGACACGGAGTTTGTCGGCATCCGGATGCTGCTCAATGGACAAAATTTCGCCTACCACCACACCAGAAAACGGCGGCGCTACCGGCGTAACGGCATCCACTTCCAAGCCCGCCATCGTGATGGTGTCAGCCAATTGCTGGGCGGTTAGTGCACTGCAATCCACCCATTCTTCCAGCCATTTTTTGTTAAATTTCATACTATTAGAAAACTCTTTTAATTCAACTTATGAGATTAATACGCTAACTGGGCATCTAAAATCAGAATTGACCCAGAAACCTCAAATCATTCTCAAAAAACAGGCGTAAGTCATTGACACCATAGCGTAACATGGCAAGACGCTCAACGCCCATACCAAACGCTAGACCGGTGTACTGCTCACTGTCGATACCAACATTGGCAAACACCGCAGGATGCACCATGCCGCAACCCATGACCTCTAGCCAACCGGTGTTCTTGCAGATGCGGCAGCCTTTGCCACGGCAATGCGTGCATTGCATGTCCACTTCTGCCGATGGCTCGGTAAACGGGAAGTAAGACGGACGGAAGCGAACAGCGAGATCGGTTTCGAAGAAAGCCTTCAGGAATTGGTCTATCAAACCCTTGAGATCGGCAAAACTTACATCCTTGTCGATTAGCAGCCCCTCTACCTGATGGAACATTGGCGTATGGGTCAGATCTGAATCACAACGGTAAACACGTCCAGGGCAAATAACGCGAATCGGCGGCGTGTTGTTCTCCATCACGCGAATCTGCACCGGCGAGGTATGCGTGCGCAACACCATTTTGTCATCGATGTAGAAAGTATCGTGCATGGCGCGCGCGGGGTGATGATCCGGGATATTCAGCGCGCCAAAGTTATGGAAATCATCTTCAATTTCCGGCCCTTCCACCACTTCGAAACCGACGCGGGCAAAGATGTCACGGATGCGTGCAATGGTGCGTGTAACCGGATGCAGGGAGCCAGCACTTTCACCACGACCGTCCAGCGTAACGTCAATGGTCTCATTGGCAAGGCGCGCAGCAATAGCGGCACCAGCCAGAATCTGCTGACGCGCTTCAATCTGCGCCTGCACTGCTTCTTTCACGACATTAATTTTTGCGCCAGCTGCCGGGCGTTCTTCCGCCGACAACTGACCGAGATTTTTCAGCTGAGCGGTCAGCGAACCTTTTTTACCAAGATAATTAACGCGCACATCGACTAACGCACGCTCACTATCTGCTGCTTCTATCGCCTGGCGCGCTTCTTCAGCCAGCGCTTGCAAGTTGTCCATCGCAATCACTCAAACATGCTGTAGATATTAAAGTTAATTTTCCGAGACAAAACGGCCCGCAAAAGCGGGCCGCTCGGCATAACCAGTCAACCCAATAAATTAACCAGCCAGTGCGGCTTTTGCTCTTTCGACCAATGCAGCAAATGCCGGCTTGTCATGCACAGCCAGATCAGCCATAACGCGGCGATCCAGCGTGATACCTGCTTTTTTCAGGCCCGCAATAAATCGGCTGTAAGTCAGACCTTCAACACGTGATTGCGCATTGATACGCACGATCCACAATGCACGAAAATCACGTTTTTTGACGCGACGATCGCGGAATGCATATTGTCCAGCTTTAGTGACAGCTTGCTTGGCAACGCGGTAAACGCGTGAGCGCGCACCGTAGTAACCTTTGGCTAATTTGAGTGTTTTCTTGTGTCTGGCGTGAGCCGTGACACCGCGTTTTACGCGTGGCATAGGGTAATCCTCTTAACAATTCAGAAAAACGGTTGCAATAAAACTGCTGAATCAGCAGTTGCGCATCATCTTGTCGACCAACACCACGTCTGATTTATCAACCAGAGATGTGCCGCGAAGCTGACGCTTACGCTTGGTAGTCATTTTGGTCAGGATGTGGCTTTTATTCGCGTGTTTACGCTTGTAACCAGCCGCCGTTTTCTTGAAGCGCTTGGACGCCCCACTGTGTACCTTGATCTTAGGCATTTTCTAACTCCGCATTTAGAACACTTGTCTACTCAAAAGCAGGCAGAGGCATTCATGGTTAATGGTGAAAACAAAAAGTCGTTAGACGATTTATTTCTTCTTTTTAGGGCCCATGACC
>DAOMGA010000184.1:0-4068 GCA_035430085.1 Pseudomonadales bacterium | reverse complement strand
AGCGTCGCCAAGGTAGTGGCATCGACTTTATGTCATATGTCGTGAAGGAAAAAAATGATCAGGGTGAATATTTTCCTGACATTGATTTGATCGAACATCTGACTTTCCTGATGTTCGCCGCGCATGACACCACTACCAGCGCCTTGTCTCATCTTGTTATGTTGCTGGGTCAACATCCGGAGTGGCAGGAACGTTTACGTAAGGAAGTGATGGCAATCGACAAGGAGTTTATCGATTGGGATGATCTGGAAAAAATGCCGGACATGAACAACGCTTTTCTGGAAGGTTTGCGTCTCTATCCTTCCGTGTCGATGATGACGCGCCGTACTATCCGTCCCTGCAAGATCGGTAAATTTGATGTGCCGGCCAACACGGTGGTTTTTTTGCCGCCGCAGTTCAATCACACAATGAAGGAATTCTGGGATGAGCCGATGAAGTTTGATCCGGATCGCTGGGCCGGCGATCGTCAGGAACAAAAACGCCATCCATTCCAGTTTGTCGGTTTTGGTGGTGGCGCACACAAATGTATCGGTATGCATTTTGCACAAATGAATGCCAAGGCTTTTATGCACCAGTTTCTGCGTACTTATCGCTTTGAAACCAAACCGGGTTATCAGCCGTGGATGCAAGCGATTCCAATGCCGCGTCCTGGCGACATGCTCCCACTCAAACTGACTCGGCTGTAAGTTAACTCAACACTCCAATGCCATCACTTGCTGCTTCATCCATAAATGCCAGTGTGTTGGTGCGCTGGCTGCGGGCTACCTGGCTGGGCTGGATAGCGTTAGCGCTGTTGTTGTTGCTGATGACGCTAGTAGTGAAGCCGCGTGTCGAATTATTTCTGGATTACTGGTACAGCCTTCCTGCTGATTCTGCCTATTTCCAGTCAGCAGAAAATTTGCGTGCATTGCGGCAGGAGCAGATTATTCATCGCGCATGGATAATAGGTGCCACACCGGTTGCCCTATTGTTTTTTATGCAGACGTTGCTGGTTGTTTTTGATCGATATAAAAATGAAAAAAGCAAAAGTCTGGATGTTGCTGACCAGACGATCATGCGTGATGCAGAAAAAACGCAGATTCGTCATATGGATGAAACATTGGCCGGTGGTGCTGTTTTATCGTCATTGGATAGTGATGGTGCGCTCTATATAGGTCCGGGAGGGCGTTACCGCGTAGATCGTTTGTTGGCGAGTGGCGGTATGGGCTCTGTACATGAAGGTTACGACAAAACCTTGCAGAGAAAAGTTGCCATCAAGGAACTGGATATCAATCTTTCACAAGATGAAGAGCAGCAATACAGATTTCGACAGGAAGCGTTGGCGCTGGCAGATCTTGCTCATCCGTACATTGTGCCTGTTTATGATTTGCTGGAAGACAATAATCATTTCTGGATCGTGATGGAGTTGTTGTCCGGTGGCGATCTTGAAGCGCGTATTGAAAAAAATGGACTAACACCGCAAGAGTCTGTTGCGATTATCCGGGCTGTTGCTGAGGGGCTTGCGTTTGCCCATAACAAGGGCGTTATTCATCGGGATATCAAACCGATGAACATTCTGTTCAATGCAGATGGCGTGCCCAAGCTGGTTGATTTTGGCATTGCCAAGTTGGTGCAGTCGCGACAATCTGTGGTGTTGACGCGTGAAGGTTTGTCGCTGGGTTCGCCGACGTATATGAGCCCGGAACAAGCGGCAGGCAGCAAGCATATTGATAAACGTGCAGATATTTATGCGCTGGGAATTACTTTTTATAAAATGCTGGTGGGCGAAGCGCCATTTACGGGAGAAATTGCCGAGGTGATGGCGCAACATATTACGCAAGTGCCGCGTGAACCTAAAGCCATAAACGCCAGTGTGAGTGATGACATCAATTCCATCGTGTTGAAGATGCTGGAAAAATCTCCCGATAACCGGTATCAATCCCTGGAAGCCTTTATTGCGGCGTTGGATCAGATAACAAATAAGGCAGGGGCAATACAGTAACGGGTGTTTTTTCGGCGGTGAATAATTTTTGCTCTATAGCTTCATGTGTGATGACTGCCAACCCTTGCCATTGATTCGCTGCAATATTTTCTGCCATCACAATATGACCCACTGCCTGATCGTGATTTTCCTGAAAAATAGCGCTGTTAGGTAAGGGGTTTACCCCACTGCCTGCCAGTCTGTACATGCCTTTTTTCAGGATGCCTCGATATTGCATGCGTGCAACAATTTCCTGTCCTGTATAACAGCCCTTGGTAAAACTGATGCCATCCAGGCGCTGCAGGTTCAGCATCTGCGGAATAAATTCTTCAATAGTCTGCTCGCGAACTTCGCCTATGCCGTCACAGATATTGAGCCAATGCCAGTAGTGGCAGTTGGTTATCTTGATGGTGTTATCCAGACTTTCCATGATGTTTTTTGCATGCGCAGCGGGTACAAGGCACAGAAAACGTGGCAGGATTTCGTTTATACAGATCACAATGCCGTTGTCATGTATCTGCTGCTGGTGTCGGGTGGTCGGCACTGAATTCCATAGCGTGGCAATCAGTTGTGCTGCTTGTGGGCCGCTGATGCCGAGTTGTAAATAGTCATCAGAGGCATCGCGCAATTTTGCTTTGGAAAAGACAATATATTTTCCCAGAGATTTTTGCAGATTGGGTAATGTGGTTTGCGGCAAGCTGAACAGATAACTTTGTTCACTGTCTTGCAATAGTCGAAAACTGGCAACCATGCGTCCTTTATGTGTGCAATGTGCACCATATCGGGATTGTTGTAGTGTGATGTCCTGCATGTTGCAGGTGAGCTGACCCTGCAGAAATTTTGCGCTGTCTGCGCCAATAATTTGCAGCAAGCCGTAAGCGGTGGTTTCGTCTCCATCCAGTACACTCACAACCGTTGCATCGGTGAGTTGCTTGAAGTCATTGGTGTTGATAGGGCTATTGATGTTGGTAGAGACAGGGAGCCAGTCAGTATGCATAGGGTGTAGTTGCCAAAGGCGATATAATTGCCCGCAATTAAACGGCTTTTGAGGGTTGGTCGCAATGCCGGCAAAACATAATTTCCAGCGTATTCGTTGGCATAGTCGTCGTGGCATGCTGGAACTGGATCTGATTCTGGTGCCGTTTGCAGAAAAATATTTTGAATGTCTGGATGAAGCAGATCAGGATCGCTATGTAAAACTGTTAGCGTCGGAAGATCAGGATCTGCTGGCATGGTTGCTGGAACATGCTGAGCCAACTGATCCGGATCTGGTTGCCATCATACAAACGATAAGGAAGAGCCATGGAACGGCCGCTGAAAATATTGCTTGAACCGTCACGGATAGGCCAATCGTATTACATAACCATTACGGCTTTGTGTGTACTGTCAATTGGCTTGGCTAGTCTGCCATTGTGGGGGCAAGCTTTGTTGTGGGCTCTGGTTTTCTGGCGAGGCTTTCTGGTGGTGAAATCGGAACGCATTTTATGCTGTCAGCAACTGGAATATTGTTCGGGTTCATGGCGTTTGCATGTAGGTAATGTGTTGTCAGAAGCTGAGCTGGCCAAAAATGTTTTTATTGGTTTTGGCATAGTGGTAATGCAATTTATTCTTCCATCAGGCAAGCCAGTTCGTTTGCTGTTATGGCCTGACAGTGCTACCGATGAGTGTTTGCGAAAACTCAGGTTTTTTTTGTTGGCGCATTGAAGCTAGCTGGACTCAAGCGGATATCCTGCCCCGCAAAATTGGTGGGAACGAGGATGGTGTCGCGGGCTATGCTGCCCGTATCTGGATAATCGATGTTGTAGTGCAAGCCGCGACTTTCACGACGGGACAGGGCAGAGCGAATGATTAATTCGGCAACGATAGACAAGTTGCGCAATTCCAGAAAATCATTGCTCACGCGGTAGTGTGCATAGTATTCCAGTATCTCGCGTTGTAATAATTCCACCCGGCTTAACGCGCGCTGCAAACGTTTCCGGCTGCGAACAATGCCGACGTAATCCCACATGAAGCGCCGCAGTTCTTCCCAGTTGTGTGAGATCACAACAGCTTCGTCGGAATCAATGACGCGTGATGCATCCCATTCGGGCGCTGTGGCAGGTGCTGAC
>DAOMGA010000183.1:0-4100 GCA_035430085.1 Pseudomonadales bacterium | reverse complement strand
ATCATCACACCGATGGTATCTGGAGCATTTCAAAGATTACCCAGCTGTAAGAAAAGCTATTATTCCATTCTTATTGTAATAATTTTTCTATTTTGCAATCAGTCATCCATGCCAAGCTTTTTCAACCGGTAGCGCAATTGACGGAAAGAAATGCCCAACTTTTGCGCTGTGACGGTCTTGTTCCAACGGTTAGATTCCAGGGCGCGGGTAATAATCCCACGCTCCACTGATTCCAAATAGCTGTCCAGCTCGGTTACGCCTTCAGGAATATCAACAGATGCAGCATCAGGAATAAGCGACGTCTCATCTTGTTCTTCACCAAGATGCAGATCGCTCGCATGGATAATATCTTCATCGCACAATGTATAAGCGCGTTCAAGAATATTTTCCAACTCACGGACGTTACCAGGAAAATCATACCGCAGCAAAGCTGCTGCTGCTGCTGCTGCAAGTCGGGCTGGAGGCAATTGCATTTCACGCGCAAACTGCTCCAGAAATCGCTCTGCCAGTAGCAAAATATCATTGTCCCGTTCGCGCAAAGGCGGTACATTCAACTCAATAACATTAATGCGGTAGAACAGATCCTGACGAAAGCGTCCGGCTTTTGTTTCTTCAGCGAGATTCCTGTGTGTCGCACTTAAAATGCGGATATCAACAGAAACTTCTTGTTCAGAACCTACCGGACGAACGCTCTTCTCTTGAATGGCACGTAGTAATTTCACCTGCATTTCCAGCGGTAAATCTGCCACTTCATCGAGAAATAACGTGCCTCCATTAGCCGCCTGAAACAATCCCGGCTTATCTGCTGTTGCTCCAGTAAAACTACCTTTTTTGTGACCAAAAAACTCACTTTCCATTAGTTCTGACGGAATTGCCCCGCAATTAACCGCGACGAAAGGCTTTCCTGCTCTGGGTCCTTGACGGTGAATTGAACGCGCAGCCAGCTCTTTTCCACTGCCCGATTCTCCATGAATATAAATAGGAGCCTGACTGCGTGCTAACTTGGCAATCTGTTTGCGTAATTTCAGTATTGCATCACTGTTTCCCAACAATAACTCACCGTCCACAGGGGTCACTGATGTGGATGGTTTCTGCAAATTTAGTGCCGTTTCGACCAAGCCACGCAATTGCTCAAGATTAACTGGTTTTGAAACAAAATCAAAAGCGCCAGCTTTCAGCGCATTAATAGCGGTATCCATGCTGCCAAATGCGGTAATAACAGCAACAGGGATATGAGAATACTCACTCTGTATATGCTCGAGCAGCGTCAGACCATTGCCATCCGGCAATTGCATATCTGTCAGGCATAATGAAATTTTTTCTGTTTTTAATAACTGCTTTGCTGTTGCAAGATCACCTGCGCTCACCGTCTGTAAATTCATTCTGCCCAGTGTAATTTCCAACAACTCCCTGATATCAGGTTCATCATCAACAATCAGAGCCGTAGTATTGACATTCATCGTTTACATCACCATCTTGTTGGGGTGGGGAAAACTGATCTGGAAACAACTTCGCCCATCAGAAGTTCGTTTGTAATCCAGGCTGGCTTGATTAGCAAGACATAGCTCTCTGGCAATATACAATCCCAAACCGGTTCCTTTCGTGTCTGTTGTAAAAAAAGGCTCGAAAATATTCTGTTTATCTTCATCACTGATACCTTTTCCATAATCAATGACTTCAAGACAAGGAATAGCCAGCACCTCATGTATATAAACACGCAATGTAATTTTTGCTTCGCCAGTTTCTTTTTCACTATACCGGATACCATTGGCACATAAATTCCCTAAAACCTGTTCAAACTGACTGAAATCAATATAAATAGATACTGGTTGATTGGGCAACTGCAGTTCGATACTGACAGGCTTCCCATGACTTTGTTGGTATTGGAGGATAAACTTTTCCAGCCACTCCCCCAGATCACGCCGCTCAGGGCTGGCAGCTTGCCGGCGAGATAATTGCAAAACATTTTCAATTATACGGTTAACGCGAATAGAATGATTCTGGATAATAATCGCAAGGCGACGGTCTGCTTCTGCCAACAATTCTGATTCTTCCAGTAATTGTGCCGCATGACTGATGGCTCCGAGCGGGTTTCGTACTTCATGCGCAATACTCGCTGTCAAATGCCCCAAGGATGCCAGTTTTAATTGTTGCGCTCGTTGCGTAATCTGGCGAGTATCCTCAATAAATACCAGCACAAGATCATTGTCACTATTTTCCATACGCGCAAAGTTTAACTGCAGCTCAGGGCTACCTTCTTCCAACTGGACTGGATGTGGTCTTTGATTAGGACAATTGATCCAGGAATGGAGAACCTCTTGCAGTATCGGGTTGCGACCGAAATACAGTACATCACGGGGATCATATTGCACTGGCAAATAAAGCAATCGCGCAGCTGCTTCATTGTAAAGCAGGACTCTATCTGCCTTATCCAACACAACAATTCCTGTATGCATGCGCTGGACAATCATTTCATTAAGTTTCTGTAAAGTAGCTGTCTGTTTAGCCTGCTCTGCAGCTGATTGTTGCGAAGCACGAATACGGCGCGTCAGATACTGAAAGAGCAAGGAAGTGACAAACAGCAATAAACCTAACAAAGCCACCGCTAAAGGACTAATTTCAATATGCCTGACATATCCGCTTGCCAGGCTTTCTGCCAGTATCGCGATACATGCCAATGCAGCCAATAACGTCGCAATTTGCCCTTGCAAGAAAATGCTTGATGCAGCTACAGTGATAAACACGAGCAAACCCAAACCGGTTGCAATACCACCGCTGCAATACATAATCACAGTCAATGCAACGATATCGATTAAACAGACAGCAAATATGTGCCGTGTTGTCGGAGCATCGTGTGCGAGCAATAACCGCCCCAACGTTAACAAACTAATAACAGCGTAGCCGCCCACCACGTACCCATAAAAAAGCGGGTAAATTGAACCCAGCACATTTGAAACAATTCCCATTGCAAACATGCCCAATAGAACACTGGCCAACAATGTCCGGTACCAAGCATAAATTCGCAGTAGACGATAATTGTCCTGCAAGGGATGCTGCGATTGGAAATCAGTATGATTGGTTAACATAAATAGTTACAAAAACCGCTGTCACGTGGATGATGTACGCCAGTGGATTGTAGCCACTAGCTGCGTTGCAATGCTAGTTCATGTCTTCATCATACACACAACTTTCCTGAATGAGAGGAGTTCTGTTACATTGTCTGCTCCCATAATATTGTAACCACCCAATGAAAAGCATGACCGTACCAGCCCTGCTTCTGGATAATGAAGTACTACGCAATGCTATGAGGCAGCGGGAAAGCGCTCTTGCTCTGGATCAGTATTTACCGGTTATTATTGAGCGCTTAATCAAGTCAAATTATCTCAAGATCTTTGAACACTCGATATTTGATAAGGATGTCCTGCGCCAGCTCCACTGGGAGCTCGGCTCCAGCACACAACTCAGACCCATCGCAAAAATACTGAATACCTCTGCTTTGTTACCTGATCCTTTTACTGTACAAGGCGGCATCTGGTGTAGCGATGCGCCCTTACCCAAGCCCGCTTTGCAACACAGCAAAACCCATCTATTCACGTCCGTTCGTCTAGATTTGTTACTCAACGGCAATAGTGAGGTGGTGATGCAAGGTAAAAGCGCAGGTCACCTGCAACCAGGTGATGCTCTCATCGCAGATGTTGGTGCTGATATTGTGCATATAACTCGAGGACCCTCATACTTCTGGACAGCATTTTATTACTCGCCCATCTCTTGTCAGAACAATGGCAAAACCGGTACAACCGGAGCAACACTGTAATGACAATTAATGATTTTGAACAACAGCGAGATGCCGGACTACGGGCATTTTCACGGAATGATTTTTCAGTTGCTGCCGGTCTACTCCAGTCATGCGCAGAAGCAGGCGACATTCGATCACAAATACTACTATCCCGCATGTATTACGCAGGTAATGGCGTGCCTATGGATCACAGCAAATACATTTACTGGCTTGAGAAAGCTGCAGGCAGCGGTGACAAATCGGCACGCGCTAAATTGAAGCGCCTGCAAAAAAATGAGCCCTAAAATTTTATTTCTGACTAGCG
>DAOMGA010000182.1:0-4103 GCA_035430085.1 Pseudomonadales bacterium | reverse complement strand
TGAATCTTCATGAGTATCAGGGCAAATTGTTGTTTGCCCAATACGGCTTGCCCGTATCAAAAGGCTACGCTGTCACTTCTGCCAAAGAGGCAGTAGAAGCGGCAGACACTATCGGTGGGAAGGAATGGGTTGTTAAAGCTCAGGTACATGCCGGTGGTCGTGGTAAAGCTGGCGGTGTGAAACTGGTCAAGACCAAAGATGAAATCAAGGAATTTGCAGCCCAGTGGTTGGGCAAACGTCTGGTGACTTACCAGACAGATGAAAACGGTCAACCCGTCAATAAGATCCTCGTTGAAACCTGTACAGACATCGCCAAAGAATTGTATCTCGGCGCAGTACTGGATCGCAGTTCACGCCGTATTGTTTTCATGGCATCTACCGAAGGTGGTGTTGAAATCGAGAAAGTGGCGCACGACACCCCGGAAAAAATCCTGAAAGCCATCGTTGATCCATTGACTGGCGCACAACCGTATCAAGGTCGTGAGCTGGCTTTTAAACTCGGTCTTGAAGGTGTGCAGATCAAACAGTTCGTCGATATTTTTCTTGGTCTGGCGAAATTGTTTCAGGAAAAAGATCTGGCGTTGATTGAAGTGAATCCGTTGGTCATTACCAAAGAAGGCAACTTGCATTGCCTCGATGCAAAAATCGCCGCTGATGGCAACGCTTTGTATCGTCAACCACAACTGCGTGAAATGCACGATCCATCGCAAGATGATGAGCGCGAAGCATTAGCTGCGCAGTGGGAATTAAATTACGTTGCACTGGAAGGCAATATCGGCTGTATGGTTAACGGTGCCGGTTTGGCGATGGGCACAATGGATATCGTGAAATTGCACGGCGGCCAACCTGCCAACTTCCTTGATGTAGGCGGCGGTGCCACCAAAGAACGTGTTACTGAAGCATTCAAGATTATTTTGTCGGATGTGAATGTTAAAGCCGTTTTCGTCAATATTTTCGGCGGTATTGTTCGTTGCGACATGATTGCTGAAGGCATCATCGGCGCAGTGAAAGAAGTCGGCGTTAAAGTGCCGGTGGTTGTTCGTCTTGAAGGTAATAATGCGGATCTCGGCGCCAAGAAACTGGCTGAATCCGGTTTGAATATCATTGCTGCCAACGATCTGACTGAAGCGGCACAAAAAGCAGTAGCAGCAGCCGGAGGTGCCAAATGAGTATCCTGATTGATAAAAACACCAAAGTGATTTGCCAGGGTTTTACCGGTTCACAGGGCACATTGCACTCCGAACAAGCTATTGCATACGGCACAAAAATGGTTGGCGGTGTAACGCCAGGCAAGGGCGGTACTACGCATCTTGGCCTGCCAGTTTTTAACACCGTTGCCGATGCTGTTGCTGCAACCGGCGCTGATGCTTCTGTTATTTATGTGCCAGCACCTTTCTGTAAGGATTCGATTCTTGAAGCTGCTAATAGCGGTATCAAGCTGATTGTCTGCATCACAGAAGGCATTCCAACTCTCGATATGCTTGAGTGCAAAGTGGCATGCGATACGCTTGGCGTGCGTCTGATCGGCCCTAACTGCCCTGGCGTTATCACGCCGGGTGAGTGCAAAATCGGCATCATGCCTGGTCATATTCACTTGCCGGGTAAAGTCGGCATCGTGTCACGTTCAGGTACGTTGACGTATGAAGCAGTCAAGCAGACTACAGACGCTGGTTTCGGTCAATCTACTTGCGTAGGTATCGGTGGCGATCCAATTCCTGGATCGAACTTCATCGATATCCTGAAAATGTTTCAGGACGATCCTAAAACTGAAGCTATCGTGATGATTGGTGAGATCGGTGGTTCCGCTGAAGAAGAAGCAGCGGCGTTCATCAAGGCCAACGTAACCAAACCAGTGGTATCGTACATTGCTGGCGTTACAGCGCCTACAGGCAAGCGTATGGGTCATGCTGGCGCGATCATCTCTGGCGGTAAAGGCACTGCTGACGAGAAGTTTGCAGCGTTGGAAGATGCTGGTGTAAAAACAGTACGCAGCCTGGCAGACATCGCTAAAGGCTTGCGTGAGTTGACTGGCTGGAAATAAGACTTGCCGGGTGGTCACGAAAAAGGGCAGCATTAGCTGTCCTTTTTTTTAAGTTGCTTTTCTTTGATTTTTCTCAAAATTTTCACACTCGCTTAATCTTTATTTAATGCTACTTGTGGATACTGCCAATGTGGAAAGTCAGAGAGCAGCGATATGAATGCATCAATAGTGACTGTGGCAAGAGGCGATTTGTGTACTCCCCATGAGCGGACGATGGGAATGAGCCTGACAGGTGGGTTACCAGAGGTGGTCATTGCCAATAGTTCGGCTGTTGAGCGACCGACGATGGAAGCCTTTGTCGCTGCCGAATTTCTCCAACAATATAGTGCCAATGTAAAAAACTTCATGCCATGGCTGCTGGGTTTGTCATGTAACGAACAGCTGGTTGGTGTAGCGGGTATGCGTCCAGCAAAAGATGGATCATTGTTCATCGAGCAATATCTTGATCGTGCTATTGAAGACGAAGTAGGGCTGCATACAGGATTGCCTGTTGCACGTAAGAAAATTATCGAGATTGGTAATCTGGCTGGTCATTATCCGGGAATAACGCGCGCTTTGTTTCCGCTGCTGACAGAGTTGCTCTATAAACGCGGTTATCAATGGTGTGTTTGTAACACAACACCTACGGTTCAAAACGCACTGTTCCGACTGGGAATTCCGATTGTACCCATGGTAAAGGCCATGCCGGATCGACTGGGCGCTGCACGTTTTGCCTGGGGTAGTTATTACTCGACAGAAACCACTGTGATTGCCATATCCCCTGCGGCAGCACACGCCGCGCTAATGAATAAACCTGATTTGCTGGCAACGTGTTCTCTGGCTCTAGCTGAACAGTCGAGTCTATTGCCGTTTGCTGGTTGATACGCAGGTGAGCTCACCACCCATGTTACAGTCCTTGCAACTGGATACGGCACGCGTGGTGGCACTGGCAGTTGATAATGGTCAACCATGGTTAGCGGCAGATCTCGCCTGTTTGAATGCGGGTACGCCTTGTGTGCCATTGCCAAACTTTTTTACACCCACACAAATGCAATGGGCCGTCGATAACGCCGGAGTTGATACTTTACTGACAGATCAACCTGAGCTGCCTGTTTGGCGTGCCATTGGATTCAAGACAACGGCATTGCATGCTGGTGAACTCTGGCGGTTAACTCGCCAGTGTGATGCGGTTGTACTCCCTGCAGGCACAGCCAAAATTACTTTTACATCCGGTTCTACCGGTAATCCCAAGGGCGTCTGTTTGTCACGCACAGCTCAAGAAGCTGTAGCGACATCGGTTGCAGCTGTAATGAGTAAACTTGGCATCAAGCGCCATCTCTGTGCATTGCCTTTATCGGTTTTACTGGAAAATGTTGCCGGGGCTTATGCGGCACGGTTCGCTGGAGCGGAGTGTATTACACCATCGTTAGCTGATATTGGATGGAAGGGATCCAGCCAGTGGGATGCCCGTGCATTTCTGCGCTGTGTGCAAGAGCAACAAATCCATAGCGCAATTATTTTGCCGCAAATGCTGAAAGCATTATTACCGTTGGCTGGAGAGTATGATCTTCAATCATTAAAACTTCTCGCTGTCGGCGGCGCGCGCGTATCACCAGATTTATTGCAAGCATCTAAAAAACTGGGGCTGCCGGTTTATGAAGGTTATGGTTTATCTGAATGCAGTTCTGTTGTTTGTTTTAATCAGCCTGATGCAGAAAAATCCGGCACAGCCGGTAAGCCATTAGCGCATGTATCTGTACGTATCAATGCAGAAGGGGAGCTGGAAGTGGCCGGTGCCAGTTTTGAGGGCTATCTCGGGCAGCCTCGGCAAGCAGCAGATCGTTGGCTCCCGACTGGCGATTTGGCAAGCATAGATAGCGATGGTTTCGTAACCATAAACGGTCGCAAGAAAAACCTGATCATCAGCAGTTTTGGTCGCAACATCAGCCCCGAATGGGTTGAGAGTGAATTACTGGCACAAGTGGGAGTTCTCCAGGCGGCAGTATTTGGTGAAGCAAGACCAGCGCTTTCCGCGATCTTGGTCGCTCCTGGCCTGTCTGACGAATCTTTACAGCCCGCAGTG
>DAOMGA010000181.1:0-4155 GCA_035430085.1 Pseudomonadales bacterium | reverse complement strand
GGCGCAGCCTGTCTGTGTCGCTGGCGTCCGTTTTTGAAACGTCTCTCACCCGCACGCGGCGTCGCCTTGTGTTTTGTCACGCTGATTGTCGACATTGCAGTCATCGCAGCTGCCGGACAATGGATGCTTTCTTATCTGGCATTCGACTGGATCAGCAGTGCATGGGTGGTGCTGCAACATATCACCGTGAGCGGCATTCTGGCGGGGCTGGTGCTGCGCTATTTTTATTTGCAGCAACAATTACATATCCAGCAGCAAGCGCAACTGCAAGCCACCATGCAAGCGCGTTTTCAGGCATTGCAATCGCGGATTCGACCACATTTTTTATTCAACAGCATGAACATTATTGCCAGCCTGATTGACAGCGATCCGGAAATGGCAGAACGCGTTGTAGAAGACATGAGCGAGCTGTTCCGTGCCAGCCTGTCGGATGTTGAAGATCTCGTGCCGCTTACTCGCGAGTTATCCCTGTGTGAGTGTTACATCAACATTGAGCAACTGCGGCTTGGTGAACGCCTGCGGGTTAACTGGCAGAAACAACTACAGCATGAACAATATCTGGTGCCTTCATTATGCCTGCAGCCGCTGATTGAAAACGCGATCTACCACGGCATTCAACCCCTGGTAGAGGGTGGCGATATCAATATCGCATTCAATGACAACGACGCGCACCTGACCATCACAATCAGCAACCCGTTTGCCGCAGACACCGATAGCTATGACGCACAGAAACACAATGGCATGGCACTGGATAATCTTGAACAACGTTTGCATGCACGCTACGGTACTGCTGCGACATTTTCTGTCACGCGTGATGACGGACTCTTTGTTGTCCGCTTCAGCATTCCCGCTGAACGCAAGGACGCAGCGCCAGATATCCACAAGGGAGACGAGCCATGAAAATTCTTGTTGTCGACGATGAAAAGCTGGCGCGCGAACGCTTGATTCGTCTGCTGGAGAAAAACGGCGAACACGAGATTGTCGGTGAAGCTGCTGACGGCAAAAGTGCCATCGCGCAAGTAGAAAATCTTCAGCCGGATGTTTTGTTTCTCGATATTCGCATGCCGGGCATGGATGGTATTGAAACCGCCCGTCATCTGATGAATCTGGAAAATCCACCTGCGATTATTTTTTGCACGGCTTACGGCGAACACGCGCTGGATGCTTTCCAGACGCAGGCGGTCGGCTACTTGTTAAAGCCCGTCAAATCCGAACAACTGCATAATGCCTTAGCCGCTGCCGCCCGCTTGAACCGCGCGCAATTACAAAGCCTGTCTTCCTCTCAGCCCGCTGTCGGCACAACAGATGATGCCCAACCCAGAAACAGGGCGCGTCAGCACATCAGCGCCCGCACCCGCCACGGTCTGGAGCTGGTGCATATTAACGAGGTGCGTTGTTTTCTAGCTGATCATAAATACGTGACGGTCTATCACACCAAAGGCGAATTATTGATCGATGGCTCTTTAAAAGAACTGGAAGATGAATTTGGCAATCGCTTTGTACGCGTGCATCGCAACGCCCTGATTTCCTTACCGCATGTAGAGGGCATGGAACGCGCGCCTTCCGGACACTACTGCATCCGTCTGCAAGGAACACCGATGAAGCCTATCATCAGTCGGCGTCATGTCACCGAGCTGCGCAATCAACTGAAAATTTTATAAGGTCAGTCGGAATGGATTTTCAAACAGAACTGACTTTCAAAATAGCGCGCGCTGCCATCCAGCGGATCAATAAAATCCAGCGACTGTGCCAACAGTTTTAACGGCGCGGAAAAATCGTTATCCGCCACCTGTTTGACGTGCGGGTATAGCGAATCATTTTTTATTGCCGCACCCAGACTCGCCATATTCACGCGCAGCTGATGTTTCCTGCCAGTTACCGGCTGCAAGCGATAGAGAGCCATCGCGCCATCGGATTCCAGAATATCAATGCAGGTTTCGCTGTTGGCTTCTCCACTCACTTCCTGTGTGCGAAAAAACTGTGTGTCTTCCACCAAGCGACTGCGATAACACAATGGCAGTTGCTGTTTTAGCAATTGTTTTTCTTGAAACAGCGGCGCAATAGCGTGATAGGTTTTTTTAACGCTGCGTGTACGGAACAAGGCTTGATAAGCATCGCGTGTGGCAGGATTGACTGAAAACAGCACCAACCCCGCTGTGTCTTTATCGATGCGATGCACAGGTGACAATGCGTCGAGCCCCGTCTTGTTTTTCAATCGCACCAGCAGACTTTGCTGCACGAATTTTCCCGAAGGAATCACCGGCAGAAAATGCGGCTTGTCTGCTACCAGAATGTGTTCATCCTGGTACAGCACGGTTTCATAAAACGGAATGTGCGTTTCCTGTTCCAGTTCTCGGTAGTAATAAATCCGTTCGCCGTTTTTACAGGCACTATCCGGTAACAGCGATGTTCCGGATGTGTCCAGCACCAGGCCACGCGCAAAACGTGAACGCCATACTGCTTCATTCACTGCCGGAAATTGTGCGCACAAAAACGCCAATACCGACGACCACTCTCCCGGCAACACCTGCACACGGCTCGCACCGACACCATCACGCAGCGGCGGTACAAAAACTGATTTCTTGCTGGTCACACCCATTATTTCCGGCAGAATACAAACATGGATCAGTATACCTTTACCGTTATCGGCACCCTGCACTCGCCCTTTCGCGAAAAATTCGGCATCCCGCGCCAACCGGGGTTGGCACCCCATGCCATCAGCCATCTGGTGTTACTGCCGGAATATGCCACGGCAGAGTGCCTTGCCGGACTCGATAGCTTTTCACACCTGTGGCTTACCTTTGTTTTTCACGCCACCGCACAGCAAGGCTGGCAACCGAGCGTGCGACCACCGCGGCTCGGCGGCAACAAGCGGCTGGGCATTTTCGCCACGCGCACGATGTTTCGCCCCAATCCCGTCGGGCTTTCTGTGGTGGAGCTGGTCGAGATCGTTGACGGCAAGCACGGCAAGGAGCTGTTGCTGCGGGGCGCCGACCTGCTCGACGGCACGCCTGTCCTCGATATCAAACCCTATCTGCCTTATGCCGATGCCTACCCGGATGCGCGCTCGGGTTTCGCGCCCACTGCCCCGCCCTTGCTACCGGTGGTCTGGAGCGAGTTAGCGCTGGCTCAAGCCAGCACGTTGGCGTTATCAGCTGATTTTTGCGCGCTGATTGATGAAGTATTGGCACAAGACCCACGGCCAGCCTATAGAACAACCGCTGAAGACACCCACGAATATGGTGTACAACTCGAAGACATCAACATCCGTTTTGCTGTTGCCCGGCATGCGGTGCAAGTTCTCAGCCTGTCTTTTGTGCCACCAGCCTGACCCAATCTTCTCGCACCACCGGTACTTCGAAGACAAAACCCAGCGCTTGATAAGCCGCCATCACCTCTTCCGCCTGCGCTGCCAGAATACCGGACAATACCAGCGCACCACCGGATTGCACCAACGGGGCAATGATGGGTGCCAGTTGCTGCAATGGCCCAGCCAGAATATTGGCCAGCACCACCTCGGCCTGTTCGGTGATGGGCTCACCGCCGGTAGCCACCAATTGCACCTGCAAGCGCTGCTCACAGCCATTGTGTGAAGCGTTGTCCTGCGTGGCGACCAGCGCCTGGGGATCATTGTCATAGCCGGTAGCGGATTGGGCGCCGAGCAACAGCGCGGCAATCGCCAGAATCCCGGAACCACAACCGTAATCGATCACCGTCTTGTTCGTCATATCCTGTGCGTCCAGCCATTCCAGACACAATGCCGTGGTGGGATGCGTACCCGTGCCAAAAGCAAGACCGGGATCCAGATGCAGTATGACGCTGCCATCATCCGGCGCTTCAGCCCAGCTCGGGTAGATCCACAAACGCGAACCAAACGCCATCGGTTGAAAATGCTCTATCCATGCGCGCTCCCATACCTGATCTGCCAACGGCTCAAAATGCAGTCGCGGCAGATCCTCACCATTCAACTTCACATCATTCAACAACGCTGCCAACTGCTCGCGCACGGTTTCTTCCGTGAACTCTTCGGTGAACAAGCCCACCAGCAGCACCGTATCCCACAACGCCATTTCACCCGGTCCGGGCTCGAACAAGGGCTGGTCTGCTGCATCCCGATACGTGACAGAAGACGCGCCCACTGCCAACAGCAAATCT
>DAOMGA010000180.1:0-4230 GCA_035430085.1 Pseudomonadales bacterium | reverse complement strand
TGGCGGCAGGGCCGCCGGCCAACACGTTGATCAGCGAACGGCAGCAAGGCACGCTGCGCCGCTTGCGTACCTTGCCGATTTCTCCTTCGCTGCCGATTATCGGCAAACTGATTCCGTATTTTTTCATCAACCAACTGCAAGCATTGCTGATGCTGATGGTCGGCGTGTATCTCATGCCACTGTTCGGCGCAGACAGTCTGACACTAGGCAACTCGCTGGCTGCACTCGCCTTGATGTCAGTCTGTTTAAGTATTGCTGCCTTGGGTTATGGCATTCTGATTGCTGTGGTGGCGCGCACTACTGATCAAGCTGCCACGCTCGGCGGTGTGGGCAATATTTTACTCGCCGCACTGGGCGGCGTGATGGTGCCACGTTTCGTGATGCCGGAAACCATGCAAACCATCGCCACTTTCTCGCCTATGGCCTGGGGTCTGGATGGCTTTCTCGATGTATTTTTGCGCAATGGCAATGTCATCGACGTGCTACCTGAAGCAGGATCGCTATTCGCGCTTGGCGCCACCACCATCACACTGGCACTGGTTTTATCGCGGAGAAAAATATGACGGCTGTGGCTTTTGACCCTGCAAACATTGATCTTGTTACATTAAAAAACGATCTGAAAAAACTGATCGTACTGGAATGTGATAAAGATATCGAACCCGATAGCATCGACGATGATGCCATTCTGATTGGTGGTAATCTGGATCTGGATTCACTCGACGCGCTGCAAATCTCCATGGCAATCAAACAGCGCTATGGTGTCAGCATTGAAGGCGGCCCTGAAGCACGGCGCGCATTGCAATCGGTCAACAGCCTTGCCGATACCATTATCAACTTCCAGCGCGACTGATGAACGCAAACGCAGCCTGTTTTCTGGGCGCAGGCATCGCAACCCATCTCGGTACAGGTATCCCTGCACAACTGGCCGCATTGCAACGCGCACCGCAGCCGCCGCAAATAGTGAACTGTGCTCTCGAGCCAGTGCCATACAAATTACTGGCAGATTTTCCTTTGGAAAACATTGAACAGCGCTTGCACACAGTGATCGATAACGTGATCGAACAAGCGTTAACTGCCGCAAAAATTCCGGATAGCGAACGCAGTAATATTGCGTTGTTTGTAGGCTCTTCATCTTTTGATATATCCATGTCAGAACATATCTATCAAAACGAGCATAAATCCGGAAGTCACTCGATTCCATTCGGCCATTCACCTTCTTTCGGCAACCTGTGTGAAGCCGTGCGTAATCGTTTCGGGTTTTATGGCCCGGATTTCAGTTTCAATACTGCATGCACCAGCAGCGCCAATGCCCTGTGGTATGCATCACGTATGATCCAGACCGGAAAAATTCGCTATGCGCTGGTATTGGGTGTGGAAGTGATCAACCATATCACCGCTCTCGGTTTTCATGGTCTCGGTCTGTTAACGCGTTCTGTGATGAAGCCGTTTGATGCAGAGCGTGACGGTCTGGTTCTTGGCGAAGCTGCCAGCGCAATATTATTGGGCGCAGGAAATCCGCAAGATTTTTGCCTGCTCGGCGGCGCTAACTTATGCGACACGCACAGCATGTCTGCCGCCAATGCAGATGGCTCTTCAGTCGCCGCGGTGATTAATGCCGCACTGGCAGAGGCGCATTTACCCCACACCGCCGTAACAGTAATCAAGGCACACGGCACGGCGAGCTTGCTGAATGACGAAGCAGAAGCTGCAGGCTTGTTGCGTGTTTTTGCTGATTCACCTGTGCCGCCCATTTGCGCCCTGAAACCCTTTATTGGTCACACATTAGGCGCGTGCGGCCTCACGGAATTGATTCTGTTCTGGCAGGCTATCGCCAATGGATTTATTCCTGCCACTCCTGGCATCGGTGCTGACGCAGCAGTGTTAGGCATTTCTCTTAATCAACAATTGCAAGCAACACCTTCTGGCGCTTACCTGCTCAACTATTTTGGTTTTGGTGGCAATAATACTGCGCTGCTAATAGGTAAAAACAATACAGCAAGGAGCGGAAAATGAAAATTATCGCTCACGGTCATTACAGCAAAGCGGTTGGCGATACAGTTCTTAATGATGCATTGCCGCCATTGAAAGAACTGGTAAAAGAAACCACGGGCGAATCGGTACGGCGCGTCGGACGTTTTATTCAACTGGCATTGATTGGCGCAGGACGCTGCTTAACACTCTTTAACTCAAAACAAAAAACCTTACCGGCTGATACCGCCGTGTATCTCACCTCCGGGCGTGGCGATCTGGAAATCACACTCGATGTACTGGTACAGATGGTCGAACACGGCTTGCCACCCAAGCCACTGAGTTTTATCAACACTGTGAGCAATTCCGCCTGTTTTTATATCGCCAAGCACTTTGGTATACGGGGGCGCAACCAATTTGTCACCCGCCGCCATGCGCCACTGGAATGCGCCTTGCAATTGGCCGCACTGGATTTACACACAAACGCTGTGCAAACCGCACTCGTCGGCTCGGTGGATATTTGTACTGAGCCTCTAGCTGACCACCGCAAACGCCTGGACGTTGCAGAGGACACAACAGTGGGCGAAGGCAGTCACTGGTTTTTGCTGACAGATGATTCGCATGCAGACACAGCGCTCGCCACTATCGTTGATGTCATGTTGTTATCCGATAACGATTCTTTGCAGCAATGGTTAAACAAACAGGTACTGGATGATACCGTGCTGGTCTGTGGCCAGCATGTCGATCCAGTTACTGCCACGTTATTGCAAAAAATAACGGGATGCACGCCATGGCATGCCACGGCTGATCTGCACTGGTACGATAGCCATTGCGGTCATGTACTGGGCGAATTCCTTACGCTGCGTCCTGCAAAAAAAATATTGCATATCGACAGCGATCCCGATGGTCGCTTTAACGTTTTACTGGTATCGCTTGCATGAAGTTCAGCACATTACTTTTTATATTATTTCTCACTGGCTGCGCCACTGTGCAGCCGGTAAAAGAAGTCAGCGTCGCCAATGGTGTTGACATGCAATTACTCATGCCGACAGAAACTATCTCCCTGACACAAAAAATTTCTGCCCGATATAAACAGGATAAACACCTGCTGATTATGCAGATACAGGCATCGCCACAAAAAATAGTGATAGCAGGCCTCACGCCCACCGGCACCCGTTTGTTCAGTCTGTCATTTGACGGACAAACCGTCGAGAACTGGCAATCACCATTATTCACCGCACCCTTTGACGGCAGCTACGTGCTGGCAGATTTTGAACTGGCCACACTGGATATCGCAGCACTACGCCATGCATTGCCAGCTGACGTCACACTCACAGAAACCGCTCACAGCCCTGCGGCACGCGAACGCAGTTTGCTGAATGCAAAAGGAATAACCGTCATTCGCATTGAATATCAGGGCGAAAGCACCCACTATTGCCATCTGGAACGCGACTATTGCCTACAAATCGAAACCTTGCCATGAATGATCCTCTCTTACCCGTCAGCACTTCCGTCGATATAGACATTCCGTTTCAGGACATCGACGCCATGGAAGTGGTCTGGCACGGCAATTACACGCGCTATCTGGAAATCGCCCGCTGCGCGCTGCTCGATTGCATTGAGTACGATTATCCGCGCATGCGCGATTCCGGCTTTGCCTGGCCGGTGATTGATATGCGTATCAAATACATTCGTCCATTGCTGTTCAAACAACGTATTCGCGTGCATGCAACGCTCACTGAATACGAGAATCGCCTGAAAATGGAATTTCTGATTACGGATGCGCGCACTGGCGACAAACTCAGCAAGGCTTACACCACGCAAGTGGCTGTTGACATGAAAACCCACGAGATGTGTTTTGTATCACCGACTGTTCTGCGTGAGAAACTGGCCGACTACCAGCAGAAGCAACACGCGATCAATCAAATGAGCAATGATGGCGTCTTATCATGATGCGAATATTTATCCTGTTACTCAGCTATTTTATGAGCAACTTTTTTCTATGCAATATGGCGCTTGCTGATGGCAGTTAATTGCGCGAGCAGATTCTCGCCGGCCTCGCCAAACAGCCACAAAAACATTTCCATTTTGTGCAGGAAAAAAAACTGTCCATGCTGGACAAGCCTCTGGTGACTGAAGGCGAATTGCTGTTGGAACAAAACACATCCAGCAAAAGCAGCACCGTAACATGGGATATCCAGAAACCCTACACGCTGCGTTACATACTCACACCGGATACCATTCGCGAGATTGATTCCCAAG
>DAOMGA010000179.1:3897-4237 GCA_035430085.1 Pseudomonadales bacterium | reverse complement strand
CCGGCGATTAAATCGATGCAAATCGCTTTCGATGCAGGTCACTGACAGGAGAGATGCCATGCTGAATTTCAAACCCTTGAAGCCGATTACAGAAGAATTTTTCAAAACTGCCAACTTGCGTGCAACAGCCGTAATGGAAGCAAACTGTTCGGCAGAGAAATTAATGGATACATTGGCTGGTGATGTGATCTGGACGCAATGGGCGCCTGCGCTGAAAAAAGTGGAATGGACTAGCCCGAAACCGTATGGTCCAGGCGCAAAGCGTACCGTGTACCTTGCGGGCGGACAGGCAGTAAAAGAGAATTTCTTTATATGGAAAGACAAGGAGCAAGTGGCTTTC
>DAOMGA010000179.1:0-3886 GCA_035430085.1 Pseudomonadales bacterium | reverse complement strand
ACGTGGAAGAAGGCACCATGCCGGGTCTGGAATCGTTTGCAGAAAATTATGTCATTGAAGTAATCAATGATGGTCGTGCCGTGCGCATGACCTGGACTGTTGCCATACAAGTGACCGGCATTGGCGCGTTGTTTATTCCGGTGTCGCGGTTTTTTATGGAGTTCACGTTTCGTCGTTGGTTAGCAACCTACAAGCGCATTCTTGAGTCTTGAAAATTTAGCTATTTCAAGTTTTTTAATATTTCACTCACGGCTTCAAAACGCGCCTCGGCATCTTCAAGTTCTGCTTTGATGACGAGGCGTTTTCCCTCTTCCAGTTTATAACGCGTAGGGTATTGCTGGATCAGTTTCACCAGCGCAAAAGGATCAACCTGCGTTTGTGAACTGAATTCCACGCGCAAGCCGTTGTTGCTGGCATCCAGTTTCTCAATGCCGAGCTCTATCAGTTGCAAGCGCAGGCTGGCCTGGCGGAACAGGTTCTTGACTGGCTCGGGCAACAGACCGAAACGATCTATCATCTCCACTTGCAAGTCGCGCAGTGAATCATCATCTGGTGCGCAAGAAATGCGGCGATACAGCACCAGGCGTGTGGCGGCATCCGGTAAATAATCGTCAGGAATCAACGCAGGAATACGCAGATTGATTTCATTATTCTGTGTGCCGGTAATATTTACGCCAGCAGTTTTGCCTTCTTTCAGGTTTTTTACTGCGCGTTCCAGCATTTCCATGTACAGCGTGAAGCCGATACTTTCGATCTGGCCGCTTTGTGATTCGCCGAGTAATTCACCTGCGCCGCGAATTTCAAGATCGTGACTGGCGAGCAGAAAGCCTGAGCCCAGTACATCAGCATGGCAAATGGCTTCAAGCCGTTTTTCAGCATCGGCCGTGATGTTGCGTGCTTCTGGTGTCAATAAATAGGCATAAGCCTGATGGTGTGAACGGCCAACGCGGCCGCGTAACTGGTGCAATTGTGCGAGACCGAATTTGTCTGCGCGCTCGATGATAATGGTGTTCGCATTGGGTACGTCAATGCCGGTTTCAATAATCGTGGTGCACACCAGTACATTGAAACGTTGGTGATAAAAATCCGACATCACCTGTTCCAGATCGCGTTCGCGCATTTGTCCGTGACCAATCACAACGCGCGCTTCAGGCACCAGTTCGCTGATGGTTTGCGCACATTTCTCAATGGAAGACACATCGTTGTGCAGAAAATAGACTTGTCCACCGCGCAATAATTCACGCAGGATTGCCTCTTTGATGGTGGCGTCATCGTATTCGCGGGCAAATGTTTTGATGGCAAGACGACGGGCGGGCGGTGTGGCAATGATTGACAGGTCGCGCATGCCGGCCATCGACATATTCAGCGTGCGCGGAATCGGTGTCGCTGTCATGGTGAGGATGTCCACCTGCGCACGCATCGCTTTCATGCGCTCTTTCTGTTTCACACCAAAGCGGTGTTCTTCATCGATGACCAATAAGCCAAGATTCTTGAAACGCACATCTTCTTGCAGTAATCGGTGTGTGCCGATGATGATGTCGATCTGACCGTCTGCGACTTTTTCCAGTACGGCATCCTGTTCTTTCGCGGTGCGGAAACGTGAAATAGTTTCGATGCGCACGGGCCACTGCGCAAAGCGGTCGCGGAAATTTTCACCGTGTTGTTGTGCCAGTAGTGTGGTGGGTACCAGTACGGCGACTTGTTTCTGGTTTAGTGCTGCCAGAAAAGCGGCACGCATGGCGACTTCGGTTTTGCCGAATCCCACATCGCCGCAGACCAGGCGATCCATCGGCTTGTCCGCCAACATGTCGGCTATCACAGAAGCAATCGCGGTTTGTTGATCCGGCGTTTCTTCAAAAGGAAACTCGGCAGAAAATTGCTGCATCTCGATATCCAGAAACGAGAAAGCAGGGCGTGAGCGTGCAGCGCGGCGTGCATGAATTTCCAGCAATTGCGCCGCGACATCTTCAATTTGTTGCGCGGCTTTGTTTTTGGCTTTCTGCCATTGTTCAGAGCCCAGTCTGTGCCAGGGCGCGTGATCCGCATCTGCTCCACCGTAACGGCTAATCAGGTGCAATGATGCAACAGGTACGTAGAGGCTGGTTTGATCGGCATAGCGCAGGTGTAGAAATTCGCCGCCACTGTCGCCAACCGCCAGTGAAATCAGCCCCTGATAACGCCCTACGCCGTGTTCAATATGTACCACAGGTGCGCCGACGGATAACTCACTCAGATGCTTGATGGCATTGTCAGCAGCATCCACCTGTTGTTTGCGGCGACGTTTTTGTAAAACCTGTTGGCCGAATAACTGGCTCTCGGACAACAAAAGAATATTCTCTTTCGGCAACCAGAGACTGCGATCCAGTGCTTCTTGCGCCAGCATGTAAGGCTTGTCATCGGCTAGAAAATCTTGCCAGTTTGCCGTGTTGAGCAAGGACAGATTGTTTTGTGAAAACACGGTGTGCAACGCTTCAGCTCGCCCGGCAGATTCAGCGCAGATCAACAGGCGACAAGAGGGATTCGCCTGCAGGAAGTTTTGCAGTTGCGACAACGGGTGTGTTTCACGGGCATGCAATGCCAGATCAGGAACAGGTTCACTTCCCAGGTTCTCTGTTAACCCATCGCTAACGATATTGCATTCGATGGTGGCGCGTTGTTTCAGTTGTGCAAAAAGCTCCTCAGTGGGAACAAACGCTTCGTGCGGTTTTAACAGTGGGCGATACTGCTCGAGATGCAGGCTGTCGTAACGTGCGCGAATATCCAGCTGGTATTTTTCCGCAGCCTGATAAATATCACCTACCTGTGCAACCAGACAATTTTCTGGCAAGTAGTCGAGCAGTTGCGCACACTGTTCAAAAAATAGCGGCAAGAAATATTCGGCACCGGGTGATGGAATACCCGCAGCAATATCCTGATACAGGGAAGATTTTTTCGGATTGCTGTGGGTGAAACGGTCGTGCCAACGATCCAGAAAAGTGTTGATGCCTTGTTTGGTGAGTAAAAACTCACGAGCCGGTAATAAACGAATGGAAGCAACTTTTTCGACAGTACGCTGGGTTTCCGGATCAAAGCTGCGCAGTGATTCAATTTCGTTGTCGAATAGATCAATGCGCTACGGCAACTCGCTGCCGGCAGGAAAAATATCCATCACCGCACCGCGCAGTGCAAATTCGCCGTGTTCACTCACCGTATCGACACAGCGATAGCCGCAGCTCTCCAGTTTTTGCCGCGTAGCATGTACATCAAAACGGTTGCCAGCACTGAGATCAAAGACCTGGCCGCCAATAAACTCACGCGGCGGCAAACGGTTCATCAAACTGGCTACCGGCAACACCAGCGTGCAAGGCTCGCCGCTCAGTAGTTGCGCGAGTGCAGCCAAACGCTCGGAGATGATGTCTTGATGCGGAGAAAAGTTATCGTAAGGCAGGGTTTCCCAGGCTGGGAAATTCAGCACCTTTAACGCGTTGCCACCAAAAAATTGCATCTCTTGCTGTAACTGCCGCGCGCTACTGGCATCTTCAGTGATGACTAGTAATACGCCGGGTTTTTCCTGCTGCAGCAAGTGTGCTTGGGCTGAAGCCAGTGCCAGACCGGTGGCTGCACCGTGCAAACCGCTCCAGCGTTGGCGATTGCCCGTGCTGGGGCGCAGAGAGGGTTGGAAAATACTGGGCATGGGCAAGATTCGGCGGACTATCAGGGCGGGGCGTCATTATAGCGGCTGGCATTCATTCTTTTGTCAGTCAATCTGGCGCTTTTGGTGATTGCCACTGTCATTCACTTCGTTATCCTTGACGGCTCAAAATTTCAATTAACCCGCACTATAACCAACAGAAGGTAAGCACTATGGCGCAAGCATTTATTTTTGACGCTATCCGCACGCCGCGCG